>NZ_JBSFET010000008.1:0-168474 GCF_053594575.1 Streptomyces sp. NPDC001880 | reverse complement strand
CCCAGCCAACTCCCAATTCCGGCGAGTCGGCCCGAGTAACCGCAGGTCAGAAGCCATCCCTGGAACGTTATTGGAACGTGAAAGGGATGTTCATGCCACTCAGGGTCGCATCCCTCCCGTGTTGTGCACCACAGGGCGCGCGGCCTGTCGTTCGAGTGGTGAATCCGACGCGCGCTCCCCGCCACGCGCACCGGGTGCACCGTCTCACGGTTCCGGCCGAAAAGGGGTGGAGGCGAGGCGATCCGGCCTGGTAGCTTCACAATCATGTCCAGCCCCGAGTCCGACAGAGGCTAGTGCCGGTCCGCTGACGGCCGATCCGCCGCAGAATCGCTCCCTCGCGCCGCATAGCCGGCCCACAGACGATTCCCACCGGCTGCCGCCGCCGCAGGACCACCGCTGTGTGGGCTGCGTTCCTCCCGTCCGCGCTCATGGGCCGCTCTCGATGCGGCCGTGCGCGGAATCTCCGGCTCCGGCGCCCGCCGCCGTCGTCGAGTCACGTCCATGAACTCCTGTGACGTTCTTCCGCGTTGCCGCCCCTCGCGACGGGCGGGCGTGGGCCCACACCCCCTGCCTGGTCCATCCATCTGCCGTCCATGGGGTTCCTTCATGCCATTCGCCGTCTACGCGCTCGGGCTCGCCGTCTTCGCCCAGGGCACCTCCGAATTCATGCTCTCCGGTCTGCTCTCGGACATCGCCGACGACCTGAGCGTGTCCATCCCCGCCGCGGGGCTGCTGACCTCGGCCTTCGCGATCGGAATGATCGTCGGGGCGCCGTTGACGGCGCTCTTCAGCCGGAACTGGCCGCGCCGCCGCGCCCTCCTGTTCTTTCTCTGCGTCTTCGCCGCCGTCCATGTCGTCGGCGCACTCACTCCCGGCTACGGGCTGCTCCTCGCGACACGGGTCGTCGGAGCGCTGGCCAATGCGGGCTTCTGGGCGGTGGCCCTGGTGACCGCGGTCTCCATGGCCGGGCCCGAGGCCCGGGCACGCGCCACCTCGGTGGTGGTCGGGGGCGTCACCGTCGCCTGCGTGGCCGGGGTGCCCGCCGGTGCGGCGCTGGGCGGGCACTGGGGGTGGCGGTCGGCGTTCTGGGCCGTGGCCCTGGTCTCCGTACCGGCCGTCCTCGTGATCGCCAGGGCCGTTCCGGCGGGGCGGCCGGAGTCCGCTCCCGCCCCCGCGAGCATGGAGCTGCGGACCCTGGCCGGACCGCGGCTGCTGCTGACCCTGCTGACGAGCGCCCTCGTGCAGGGGGCGACGTTCTGCGCGTTCTCCTACGTGGAACCGCTCGCCACCCATGTCACCGGGCTCGCCGCGGGCTGGGTCCCCGGGCTGCTGGCGCTCTTCGGACTGGGCTCGTTCATCGGCGTCACGATCGCCGGCCGGCTCGTCGACACCAGGCCGGTCGCCTTCACCGCGACCGGTCTGGTGGCGCTGGCGACCGGCTGGGCCGGCTTGGCGCTGACCGCGGGCAGCCCGTCGGCGACGGTGGTGCTCGTCCTCGTCCAGGGAATGCTCGCGTTCGGCACCGGTACGGCGCTGATCTCCTGGGTGTTCCGGCTGGCGGCCGACGCACCGACCCTGTCCGGCTCGTTCGCCACGGCCGCGTTCAATGTGGGTGCCGCGCTCGGCCCCTGGCTGGGCGGCCTGGCGATCGGCGCGGGCTTCGGCTTCCGGTCGCCGCTGTGGGTGAGCGCCCTGCTGATGGTCCTGGCCCTGGGCGCCGCCGGGGCGGCACTGGGGATGAACCGTGCCGCCGATCACCGCCGAGGCGGCGTCGCCACGACCTGACCGGCAGCGGTGGATCGGAGCCCCGCCCGGCGCTGAACGGGCGGGGCCGTCCCGGTCACAGCAAGCAGCCAGCAAGCGGAACAAGGACAGGAACCACGCTATCGGCCGCCACTGACAACGGGCCTCAGATGTCGAGGTCCACGACCACCGGGGCGTGGTCGGACGCGCCCTTGCCCTTGCGCTCCTCGCGGTCCACATAGCTGTCCTCGACCGCCGCGACAAAGGGCGCGTTGCCGTAGACCAGGTCGATCCGCATGCCCTTGTTCTTCGGGAAGCGCAGCTCCCGGTAGTCCCAGAAGGTGTACGGACGGTCGTACTTGAGCGGGCGCGGCATGACGTCCGACAGCCCTTCCTCGCGCAGTGCGGCGAGGGCGGCGCGCTCGGCGGGGGTGACATGCGTGGCGCCCTCGAACAGCGCCGGGTCCCAGACGTCCTCGTCGGTCGGGGCCACGTTGAAGTCGCCCAGGACCGCGAACGGCTGCGAACCGGCGGCGTCCGCGGCGACGGCCTTCTGCAGGGCCTCGAACCAGCGCAGCTTGTACGCGTAGTGCGCGTGCTCGACCTCGCGGCCGTTGGGCACGTAGACCGACCAGACCCGGACGGGGCCGCAGGTCGCGGAGATCGCCCGCGGCTCCTGCACCCCCTCGTAGTCCGGGCCGTCCGGCAGTCCCTCGACCACGTCGGACAGGCCGGCCCGGGAGACCAGCGCCACGCCGTTCCACCGGCCCGTGGCATTGACCGCGGACTCGTAGCCGAGCTCGCGGAGCGCGTCCGCCGGGAACTGTTCGGCGGTGCACTTGGTCTCCTGGATGCACAGCACATCCGTGCCGGTGCTCTCCAGCCAGGCCAGCAGCCTCGGGAGCCGGGCGGTGATCGAATTGACGTTCCAGGTGGCGATGCGCATGTACGTAAACCTAGCGGCTCGCACCGACAGCCGCCGGACGGGCGCCGGTCACAGACCGGTCGAGTCCCCCGGGACCAGACGGCCGTGGTCGGCGCCGCCGAGGCTGCCGATCTGGTTGTCGTAGATCGGGCGGGCGAGATCGGTGAGCAGCGCGTCGTGGATGTCGATGGCGCGCCGCGGCCTGACCTCGCGCACGTAGTCGATGACCTCGGAGATCTTGTTCCAGGGGGCCATCACCGGGAGCAGCAGGGTGTCGACCGGCCGGTCGGGGACGGTGAGCGCGTCGCCCGGGTGGAACAGCGAGCCGTCCACCAGGAAGCCGATGTTGGTGATTCTCGGGATGTCCGGGTGGATCACGGCATGCAGCTCGCCGTGCACCTGTACGTCGAAGCCGGCCGCGGTGAAGGTGTCGCCGTGGCCGACGGTGTGGACCCGGCCGGGGAAGGCCGCCGTGAGCCGGTCGGCGACGCTGCGCAGCGTCCAGATCTCTGCGGCCGGGTTGGCCTCCATGCCCGCGCGCAGCCGTCCCTCGTCGAAGTGGTCGGGGTGCTCGTGCGTCACCAGCATCGCGTCGGCGCCGACGGCGGCGTCCTGCTCGGAGAAGCCGCCCGGGTCGATGACGAGCGTCCGCCCGTCCTTCTCCAGACGGACGCAGGAGTGCGTCTTCTTGGTCAGTGTCAGGTGCACGGGGTTCACGGCGTCCATGGCTCCCATCCTTCTACGGGCGGGGCCGCGTTTCTTCCTGAATCACGGTCCGGGCGACGGAGAAGGCGGCATCGGCGGCGGGCACGCCGCAGTACACGGCGGTCTGCATCAGCACCTCCTTGATCTCGGCCGGGGTGAGGCCGTTGCGCAGGGCGGCCCTGACATGTGCGGCCAGGCTCTCCATGCGGCCGGAGGCGACCAGCGCGGTGAGCGTGACACAGCTGCGGGTCCGGCGGTCCAGGCCCTCCCGGGTCCACACCTCGCCCCATGCGTAGCGGGTGACCAGCTCCTGGAAGTCCTCGGTGAAATCATCGGCAGAACCCAGGGCCCCGTCCACATGGGCATCGCCCAGCACCTCGCGGCGCACCTTCAGACCGGGCTCGTACGGGTCGGGGCGTCCACCGGTGGCGGGCCGGGGCTGCGGGGCGGCGGCGGTGATCTCCGCGACGGGCAGCACGGGCGTGGAGAGCTGCGGGGTGGACGGCGGGACGGGGATGGCGGCGAGGGTGTCCTGCCAGGCCGTCGAGAAGTGGGTGAGCAGCAGATCGGTGACGGCTCCGGGCTGCTCGACCGGGGCGAGGTGGGAGGCGCCGGGGACGAGGGCGAGCCGGGCGTCCGGTATGCCCGCGACCAGGACGCGGGCGTCGCCCGGTCCGGTGACCCGGTCCTCGGCGCCGACCAGGACGAGGGTCGGGGCGGTGATGCGGCCGAGCTCGCCACGGACGTCGAAGGCGGCGAGGGCCTCGCAAGCGGCGATGTAGCAGCCGGGATCAGTGGTACGGACCATCTGGACAGCCCAGTCGACGATGGCCGGCTGGGCGGCGGCGAACCCGGGGGTGAACCAGCGCTCGGGCGCGGTGCGTGCCATCGGCTCCAGCCCGTTGGTACGCACCACCACCCCGCGCTGACGGAATTCGTCGGCGCTGCCGAACCGGGGCGAGGCGGCGACCAGGGCCAGCGAGGCGACCCGGTGCGGGTGGCGCAGCGCCAGGTCGGCGCCGATCGCGCCGCCGATGGAGCAGCCCGCGTATCCGAAGCGCTGGACGCCGAGTCCGTCGAGGGTGGCGAGCAGCCGGTCGGTGAGGTCACCGATGGCGGTGGCGGGATGGGCGGGGGCGCCGCCGTGACCCGGGAGGTCGTAGCGGAAGACCCTCCAGTGCGGGATGAGCTCCGGTATCTGCCGGTCCCACATGTGCCATGAGGTGCCGAGGGAGGGGCCCAGGACCAGGATCGGTGCGTCCTCGGGGCCGTCAAAGCGGTATTGCAGGGTGTTCGGTGGTGTCTCGCTCACTCTTCAGACCCTCTCATCTCTCACGGAAGCTCCTGTGGCGGGGGGCGGTCCGAAGACGGACCACATCGTGTCACGAGGGCCGAAGCGACAAGGTCACGTCCCGGCCTGAGCGCAACGCTCGGCACCGGGGGACGTGCAACGCCACGGTCAGCTGTCAGGTCGGCGCAGCGTCTCGGGCCGTGCGACGAAGCGGGCGAGATCCTCGGCGGCACCGCGAGGCAGGTCGGCGACCATCGCCTCCGGCAATGTCGTGATCACGGCCCGCAGGCGCGCGCCGAGCTCAGACAGCGGGGACCAAGCCGAAGCAGGGGCATTGACGGCAGCAAGGAGCAGGTCGCCTTCGTAGAAGCAGGCGTCGAGCAGCGGCTCCTCGATCAGCAGGCGCACGGCGAGTGGAAGGACGTAGGACAGTGCCACCTGCTGTGAAAGGAGAGTGCGCAGATCCGCCGCGCTGAGTTCGCCCAGGGGCACACGCCGCAACTCATGCACTGTGTGCACCAACCGGGTCGCGTCAGCGGCAGGAGGCGCCCACCGGGGTGGGTCCAGCTCATCGAGCGTGCGATTGAGGTGCAGCAGATGGTCCATGGGGTCCATGTTCGCCGAAACAGGCAAGGACTCTCAGAACCCCGACCGCGAGCGGGCTGAGGAGGTCGGCGTTTTCGGACCGGATGCGTACGGTGAAACCGTGCCTGTCGGCGAGCCGGAGGACCGGCCGGACATTGCCGGACATCAAGCGATGGCTGTTGGCGCATCCACGGTTCCACCCTCACCTCACGCCGACCAGCGCGTCCTGGCTGAACCTGACCGGACGGTGGTTCGCCGAGCTCCCCCAGAAGAAACTCAAGCGCGGCGTCCACCGCCCCGTCCAAGCCTTCGAACGCGACATCCGGATCTGGCCGGCCGACTGGAACGAGCAGCGCCGGCCCTTCGCCTGGACGAAAACCGCAGACGAGATCCTCGACGGAGTCGCCCACTACTGCCGACGTCTCTGGCTCAGGTCACTGAGCCGTCACGAGTGGTAGAGCACCCGCACGACCATCGTGTCGCCGGGCAGGCCGTCCAGGTAGGCGTTGAACATCCGCTCGTAGTCGAGGCCACCGGCCTCCACCCACCGGCCGTCGAGGGTGAGCAGGGCGGGGGTGGGCAGCACGGCGGCCACATGGCGGGTCACGTAGGTCTCCAGGTCCTCGTCGAAGCAGCGGACGGGGTCGAATGTGAACCGCTCCTCCAGGGCGGGGTCGGCCTCGATCGCCTGGATCAGGGGCTGTTCACGGAAGGCGGCGACAGCGGCCTCCCTGGCGTGGTCGGGCTCCAGGTTCCTGACCCGCTCGGCGAAGTGGCGGAAAGGCAGCGCGGGCGGGTAGCGGTCGGCGAAGGCGTGGTACGCCGTCCAGGTGCCGGCCGCCCGGCGGGCCTCGGCGGCGCGGGGAGTGTCGAGGTCGAGGATGCCGCGCGGGCCGCCGTGGCAGCGGGAGGGCGGCAGGTCCTCGGGGGGGTTGGTCCAGTCGTCGTTCCGCACGAGCCGGGGGTCGGCCTCGTGGCCGGGCAGTACGTCGAAGAGACAGCCGGCCCCGGAGACGAACCAGTAGCTCCACTCGCCCACCCAGTCCGGGTGGGGGCGGTCCTCGCGGTCGTACCAGAAGGGGGCCATGACTTGTCCGATCGCCTGCTTCAGCCCGTCGTGGCCGACGGGTGGCAGGCAGACGGTGATGCGCTGTTTACCCATGTGTCCCCTTGTGTGGTGTGGTGTGCGGTCCACCTCGGCAAGCCGCGCCGGTCAGGCGGTCGGCGGGGGCCGCAGGAGATGACGACGTTGTCGCAGCCGCGTTCCAGTGTCTTCCAGCCCTCCCAGATGAACGCCAAGTCGCCGAGGATGCCGGCGCCGTTCATCACCTTGCCGCCGAGACCACCGCCGCCGGGCCTTTCGCCTGTGGCCCAGCCGCCGCGGAACCCGGCCCGGCACAGAAAACGGCTCCGCGCCCCTCCCGGGTGCGCGGAGCCGCTGTACATGTCCACTCCGGCTTGTCCGGCGCCTGCGCACCGAGCGCCGCGGCAAGCGGCGGCAAGTCCGAAGCGGCCGTTGTCCGGTGCCGCCCGGGTCAGCCCGACTTCGGCGGCTTCTGCGTGTCGAAGGCGAAGAGAGTGTTCTTGGCCGCGGCCACGACCACCGCACGCCCCGCAACGGTCACGCGCGGGCTTGCGCCCTGCTCGCCCGTCAGACCATCGGCCTGCGGGTCTGTTGACCACAGGGCTTTGCCATCATGCGGCGACAGCGCGACCACCCGGCCGGTGGCCGAGCTGAAATACAGCGCGTCGGCTCCCGCAGCGGGACCCGACGCACCCTCCACGCCGGTCTGCCGCGACCACTTCTTCCGGCCGGTCGCGGGGTCGAGCGCTGTGACGAGACCGGTCTGGCTGCTCACGTAGAGGGTGCCGTCCGCCATGCCGGGCGTCCCCGCGTAGGTCTCGGCCAGTCGGGAGTACGTGACCTTCCGCGAAGCCGGGTCGACCCGCGCCACCCCGTCGTAGCCGTCCCGCGCCGGTCCCTCCATGTGTACCTGAAGGAGTACGAGCCTGCCGTCGGCGACGCCCATCGGCACGGCGGGGCCGTCGACCGCGATGGGCCTGCCCAGTGTCCCCGAGGCGCGATCGACCGTGTACAGGGTGGGGTGGCGCACCTCTGAGGCATCGACCTCCGCACCCGTCGCGCACATCGCGAGGAGCTGTGGGCCCATCGGGACGGGAGCGCATTGCGTACCCGCGGGGAACGGCGTCGTCCAGGTGACCTCACCGCTGTGCGCGTCCCGGGCCTCGAAGCGGGAGTTGGAACCGTCGACCGTCACGACGGCGGAGCCGACGACAAGGGCGTCCTGAGTCCGGCCCGTGACCGCCGTCGACTGGGCGCCGGACGGCACGGACCACAGTTCGCGGCCGTCGTTCGCGTCGATGGCCACCACCTCGCTGGGAGGGTCCTGCGGGGCGTCCTGGGCGGCGATGCGGTATCCGAGCACCGTGTCGTCGGTGGCGCCCACCAGGTGCATGCCCTGGACGGGGACACCCGGGCTCTTCGCCGTCCACACCCGCGAGCCGTCCTGGACCCTGATACGGGTCGCGACAACACCGCCGCCCCCGCAGAACAGCGCGTCGCCGTGCGCGACGCAACGCAGTTCGTCGGGGATGTCCTCGCGACCGCCCTGCACGGTCTTGCGCCACGGCTCGAAGCCGTCCGGAAGTGCGGCACTCGGCGCCGCAACGCTGTTGTCCTTGTCGCCGCCGCCGTTTCCCCCGAAGCCGCCCGACTTCAGTGCGGCGACTCCCCCGCCGATCGCTGCCACCGCGACCGCGGCCGCGAGGACGGGACGCCATCGGCGGCGCAGACGGCGGCCGATGGGGGTGCCGGTGGTCCCCGTATCGGGACCGGGCGGGGTGGTGGGCGGGGCAGTCGGCGCCGGAGTGGCCCGCACCGCGAGGTGATGCTGGGTGATCATGTCGCGGGTGCGGCCCGCGCCGGCCCCGTTCGCGTCGGTCCCGCCGAAGTCCGCCGGCAGGTCCCGCAGCAGCACGAGGAGTTCCTCCGCAGAGGGGCGCGCCTCGGGATCCTTGTCCAGGCACGGCTCGACGACCGCGCGCAGAGCCACCGGCACGGCATCCAGCGACGGCTCCTCGTGCACCACCTGGTAGGCCGTCATGTACGGGCTGTCCGCGTCGAAGGGCCCGCGGCCCGTCGCCGAGTACACCAGCAGCGTCCCCAGCGAGAAGACATCGGACCGCGGCCCCACACCACGCGGCGCCTGCAACTGCTCCGGCGACATGAAGGGCGGCGTACCGATGACCCGCCCGGTCATCGTCAGCGTCTGCTGGTCCACGGCGCGCGAAATGCCGAAGTCGATGACGCGCGGGCCCTCGGGCGAGAGCACGACGTTCGAGGGCTTCAGGTCACGGTGGACGACCCCCACCCGGTGGATGTCGCGCAGCGCCTCCGCCAGCCCGATGGCGAGCCTCCTCAGCTCCGCTCCGTTCAACGGGCCCTCCGCGGCGATGCGCTGGGCGAGCGTGGGCCCCTCGATATAGGTCGTCGCCATCCACGGCTGCTCGGCCTCGGGGGCGGCGTCGACCACGGCGGCGGTGAACGCGCCGCTCACCCGCCTCGCCGCCGCCACCTCCTGCCGGAAACGGATGCGGAACTCGTCGTCATGAGCGAACTGCTGGTGGATCAGTTTGATGGCGACAGGTCGCCCCGAACTCGTACGGGCCAGAAAAACCGTGCCCATGCCACCCGAGCCGAGCCGTGCCTCGAGCGGATAGCCGCCGATCTCGGCTGGATCACCTCCGCGCAGCGACACTCTTCCCGACCTCCCGTCCCCCGTGCACCTCTGTCACCACGGGCCTGCGTACCTGTCCTGACACAAACTAGCCGCAGGGCAGTACGGCAGAGCACAGCGGGTGACGAACAGGGAGCTCAGGGATGCTCCCCTTGCCGCACACAGAACCTCCGTCGGCACAGGCCGACGGGGGTTCGTGACCTCTCGCACGGGTGTCACCGACAACGTCGTCGGCGCCCCTGGACCACAATGGCCTGACCTGCGCTGACGTACCTCACAGGGACCACCTGGACCGCACAGGACACGATCTACGGCCTGTGCCGTGAAGTGCCGAGGGAGAGGCCCAGGACCAGGATCGGTGCGTCCTTGGACCCCTCAAGCCACGAGCTGACCGTCCGCGACCGGAGCCGGGATGAGACGCCCTCATCCCCCTTTCGGGGCCGTAAGCCTCGTCGCCACTACGAACCGGAGGTACGACGGGTGGCGAAGTCGGCGAACCAGGTCAGCATTTCAGGATGGGTGACGGCACCCTCGGCGCTCACATCAGCGACCCGAGCACCCTGGAGGATGCGCTTGACGGGAACTTCCAGTTTCTTTCCCGTCAGTGTCCGCGGCACGGCCCTGATCTGGACGATGGCGTCCGGAACGTGCCGGGGCGAAAGGCTCTGCCTGATCGACGTGGCGATGCTGTTCCGGAGCGCGTCGTCGAGGGTTGTGCCCTCGTCGAGGACTACGAACAGCGGCATGAAGTACCGGCCGTCCTGAAGTTCGGCACCGACGACGAGGCTGTCGGAAATCCGTGGAAGACGCTCGACGACGGAATAGATGTCGGCGGAGCCCATCCGCACACCCATCCGGTTGAGCGTCGAGTCCGAGCGCCCTGCCACCACGACCGACAGGTCGGCGTCGACCGTGACCCAGTCGCCGTGTCGCCACACTCCTGGATATACGTCGAAGTAGCTCTCCAGATAGCGGCGGTTCCCGGGGTCGTCGACGAAGTGCAGGGGCATCGAGGGCAGAGGCGCCGTCACCACCAGCTCTCCCTGGTGCCCGACCAGCGGCTGCCCCGAGGGATCCCAGGCGGCGAGGGCGACCCCCAGGGCGGGGCACTGGATCCGGTTCGCACGTACGGGAAGCAGTGGGGAACCGCCGGCGAGTACCGAGCAGATGTCGGTCCCTCCGCAGATCGACTGCAGCCATACATGCGGGGCAAGACGGTCGTAGACCCAGCGCCACGTGCTTTCGGGAAGCGGCGATCCGGTCTGCAGAATGGATCGCACGGCGCTCAGGTCCACATCCGCCACCGGGCCCGTGTCCGCCTTCTCCGTGGCGACGAGGTAGGCCGCCCCCACGCCGACCATCGTCGCACCGGTCTGCTGGGCGACCTTCCAGACGCCATTGACGTCGGGACAGGTGGGGCTGCCGTCGTACAGGACGAGCGTGGCCCCGTGCAGCAGGCCTGCGACCATGAGGTTCCACACCATCCAACTGGTGGACGTGTGGAAGAAGTAGCGGTCGTCGCTCCGCAGGTCGAGGCCGAGTCCGAGGGCCTTGAGCAGTTCCACGACAATGCCGCCGTGGGACTGCACGATGCCCTTCGGTACGCCTGTGGTGCCGGACGACCACAGGATCCACAGTGGGTGGTCGAACGGGACGTCGGCAAAGCTGAGTTCCGCCTGCCGCTCCACCAGTTCGGACCATGCGTGCTGCTCCACCGCAGGCTGCCGCGACCATGGCGATCCGGCCGAGGACGTGTGGAGGTGGTCGATCGCGAGCAGGTGCCGGACCGTGGGCAGCCCGTCCACGATCTCGGCGATCGCCGGACGCCGGTCGAACTCCTTCCCGCCGTAGTGGTATCCGTCGGCCGCGACAAGAACCGTCGGCTGTGCCTGCCGCAGCCGTGCGATCACACTGGCCGTTCCGAAGTCCGGCGAACACACCGTCCACACCGCACCGACAGCGGCGGCGGCCAGCAACGCGACCACGGCGTCCGCCGTGTTCGGCAGGTACCCGGCGACGCGGTCGCCGGGCCTCACGCCCATGTCCCGGAGGGACGCGGCGACGGCCGAGACCCGGCGTCCCAGCAGGTCCCACGACATCTCCACAGGTGCGCCGCCCTCGGACACACTGATCAGGGCGGGCCGCGCGGCGGTGGCACGGGCGAAGCATCGCTCGGCGAAGTTCAGCCGTGCCCCCCGGAACCAGGATGCCCCGGGCATCGACGGGTCGGCCAGCACCTCCTCGTAGCCGCTGACGGCGTCGAGGCCGTAGAACTCCCATACGGCCGACCAGAATGCCGGCACGTCGGCGGTGCTCCACCGCCACAGTTCCGTGTAGCCGGAGAAGGACAGTCCACGTGCTTCGCTCAGCCAGCGCATGAAGCCGGCGGTGTTGGAACTGTCGGCCGCCGAGCGGCTCGGGGACCACAACAGGTCGGTTTCGGTGCTCATCAGCGCCTCCGGAGGCGGGGTCGTGCGGGTGGGACCGGGTGTCGGACGGAATTCAGCCGAGCTCGCGGACGAGCTCTTCGGCCCGGGGCCATTCGCCGTAGCCGGATGCGGGGTTGAGGTGTCCTACCTGGCCGAGATTCACGAGGCGGCTCCCCCACGCCCTGGCGAGATCGGCGACGCGCTCGAAAGCGGACAGGGGGTCGTCGGTGCCCGCGGCGACGATGCTGGGGAAGGGCAGGGGCGCCAGCGGCACGGGAAGCCAGCCGTTCTCGCGCAGGGCCTCCTGAGTGGGGTAGCCCTCGGGCAGCGGCGTGCCGAAGTCCGGGGGCGCCGCCAGCAGCGCCCCCTCGATCGGGCGCCGGTGTTGTCGCGCCCAGTGTGCGACGGTCATGACTCCGGCGCTGTGGGCGACCACGACGACCGGACCGGAGATGTCCGCCAGCACGTCGTCCAGCGCGGTGACCTGGGCTCCGCAGCTCAGCCTGCCGCTTGTCAGCGGCGGAACGGTCCGGGCGCCGGCGATCCTGCCGGCGAGGATGGTCTGCCAGTGGTCCGGCACGTGATCGCGCAGTCCGGGGACCAAGACGACCGTCGGTGTTGCGGTGGGATTCATGTGGACAGCTCCGGATTCGTGAGAGTCACGGCGGGAAGCAGGGTCGAGCGGCGCAGATCGTGCTCGTAGCGGAGCTTGCCGATGACGAAGGCCACGCCGCTCAGGACCGCGACGAACGGGACCAGGCGCAGTGCGCCGAGCAGGCCCATGCGGTCCGCGAGCATGCCCGTCACCGCGGGCCCCGGGGCAAGCCCGAGCAGGCTGTTGGCCAGGGTGAGGGTGGCCATGGCCGTTGCCGCGACGGCGGCAGGGGTCAGATTCGCCACCATGGCCGCCGCCGGGCCGGCCGTGGCGTTGGACAGCAGGGTCCCGGCGCCGATCAGCAGCAGCTGCCACGGGCCGACCGGCAGGTGGAATCCGGCCGTCAACAGCACGAGCGTCCCGAGACTGCAGATGATCGCAACGGTCCACTTCCGGCCGCGGATCCGCCGGCTGAGGCGGTCGGTGACGAACCCGCAGAGGATCATGCCCGCCCCTGTGATCAGTGCGAAGGCCCCGGCCACCACGCCGGCCTTCGCGGTGGGCATGTCGTAATAGCGATTGAGGAAGCTGGGCATCCAGGCGAGCAGGGCCATCGCGATGAACATCTGAAGACCGCTGCCGATGTAGGCGCAGAGCACCGAGACCGAGGAGAACAGCCGCGGCAGCAAGGTCCGGACCGGGGCGCGTCCGCCGGATGGGCCACCGCCGCCGACGGCCCCCGGCCCCAGTCGCTTCTCCTTGACCACGATGCCGTAGACGGCGGCCATCACCAGTCCGGCGATCCCCATGACCCCGAACGCCCAGCGCCAGCCGAGGTGCTGGGCGACGACGCCACCGATCGACACACCCAGCACGGATCCGAAGGCGCCTCCCGCGATGAACGCGCCGGAGAGCGTGGCCCGCAGGGTGACGGGAAAGACGCTGAGGACCACCGCGATGCCGACACTCCCGTAGGCCGCCTCGCCGACACCGACCATGAACCGCCCCAGGAACATCTGGCCGTAGCTCGCCGCGACGGCGCAGCCCAGCGTCGCCAGGCTCCACACCGTCGCGGCGACGACCAGGCTCCTGACCCGGCCCCAGCGGTCCGCCAGGAGCGACAGGGGGAAGGTGAGCACACCCACCATCAGGGCCACGATGCCGCTGAGCGAACCCAGTTGGGCATCGGCGAGCAGCCACTCCGCCTTCAGCAGGGGAAAGACCGCGTTGAGGACCTGCCGCGACATGTAGTCGATCAGCAGGAGCCCGAAACTCAGCGCGAACACCAGCCGGGCGTACCCACGGGATACGGCCGGCGTGGCGTGAGACGTGCCGGGCACTGCCGTGCCGGCGGTGTGAACTCCCATTGGCGTCACCTTCTCGTCTCCGGTCGGGGGCTCAGAAGGGTCTGTCGCCGACGATCCCGGCGCGCTCCATCCTGCGGACGGCGGGCCAGTAGTCCTGGACGGCGTAGTGCTGGGTGGAGCGGTTGTCCCAGATGGCGAAGCTGTTCCGCGTCCAGCGCCAGCGCACCTGGTACTCGGGGACGGCCGCCTGGCTGATCAGGTAGTTCATGAGGTTGTTCGCCCCGGGCGCGTGGTCCTGGCCGAAGCGCACGTTGTCGGGCGTGTGGAAGTTGACGAAGTGGGTGGTGAACGCGTTGACGAAGAGGATCTGCTCACCGGTCTCCGGGTGGGCGCGCACCACCGGGTGTTCCGCGTCCGGGTACCGGGCCTTCAGCCGGTGGCGCTGTTCCATGGGCATGACGGCACCGAAGCTCGCCTCGATGCTGTGCCGTGCGCGCAGACCCGCGATCTGTGTCTTGATGTGCTCCGGCAGCCTCCGGTAGGCCTCCGCCATGTTGACCCAGACCGTGTCTCCGCCGACCTCGGGTCCTTCCACACAGCGCAGCACGGCCCCCATGGGCGGGCACTCGCGCCAGGTCCCGTCGCAGTGAAGCGCGTTCTCGTAGTGCTCGGGCTTGCTGTCCAGGTCCTTGTAGATGCGGACCAGCCCCGGATGGTCGGGATCGCTGCCGGCCACGGGGTGGTCCTCCAGCGGGCCGAAGCGCGAGGCGAGGGCGACGTGCTCGGCCCGTGTGATGTCCTGGTCCCGCAGGAACAGGACCTTGTACTTCAGCAGCAATTCCCTGACCTCGGCGAACAGGTCGTCGTCGCGCGAGGCGTCGCCGAGGTTCACTCCGAAGAGCTCGGCGCCGATGGTGCAGGTCAGCGGCTCGGCCTTGATCGATGTACGGAGGACGCCCGGCCGCACCAGGGCGGGCGCGTGTTCCCTCGGGCGGACTGATTGAGGCATGTGTTCACTCCTGGGGTGAGGTGCGAGGCACAGCGTGTTCAGAAGTGCCGGGCACGGCGTTCTCGAGGTGCGCGGCACGGAGTGTTCACAGGACGAAGACGGATGATCCCGTGGTCCGTCCCGCTTCCAGATCGCGGTGTGCGTGTACCGCGTCCTGGAGTGAGTAGCGCTGATTGATCTGGATCTTGATACGTCCGGACGCGACGTGCCCGAACAGTTCGCTCGCCAGGGCGTCCCGCTCCGCAGGTTCGGCGATGTAGTCGGCCAGCGCGGGCCGGGTCACGAACAGGGAGCCGTGGACGGCGAGTTGCATGGCGTCGAGGGGCGGCACGCCGGATGCCGTGCCGAAGCACACCAGCAGGCCGCGGCGCCGGAGCGAGGCCATGGAACCGGCGACGGTGTCCTTGCCGATGCTGTCGAAGACGACGGGGACCCCTGCGCCGTCGGTCAGTTCCCGCACCCGCGCGGCCACGTCCTCGCGGCGGTAGTGGATGATGTGGTCGCAGCCGTGTGCGCGGGCGATCTCGGCCTTCTCCTCGCTGGAGACCGTGCCGATCACATTGATTCCGAGCAGCTTCGCCCACTGGGAGAAGATCAGGCCGACGCCTCCCGCCGCCGCGTGGAGCAGCACGGTGTCGCCGGGCTTCAGCGGATGGATCCGGCGCAGCAGATAGGCCGAGGTGAGGCCGCGCATGGTCATCGCGGCGGCGGTCTCGCAGCTGATGCCGTCCGGCAGCTTGATCAGCGACCCGGCGGGCATGACCCGCTCGGTGCTGTAGGCCCCCAGCGGACTGCCGGTGTAGGTGACGCGGTCGCCCTCGGCGACTTGTGTCACCCCCCCGCCCACGGCCTCGACCACACCGGCGGCCTCGACGCCGAGCCCCGCGGGCAGCGGGGCCGGGTACAGACCGGAGCGGAAGTAGGTGTCGGCGAAGTTGAGTCCGACGGCGACGTGCCGGATCCGTACTTCGCCCGGACCCGGGTCGCCGACGGGGACCTCCTCCCACCGCATGACGTCGGGGCCGCCGGTCTCATGGAAGCGGATGGCGTGTGCCACGGGTTGCTCCGTTCGCTCGTGTGCGGGTACGGCGGTCGCGGGGCGACCCGGATCGGCCGGGACGGATGCCGTATCTGCCCCGGGACCGCCTGGTGGGGGGTGGGTCAGTTCTTGATGTCGCGCAGCATGAATCCGCGCCGGCCGGGGCGGCGGTTGGGCACCATGCCGAGCCGGTCCAGGGTCTCGTCGGTGTCCGCGTACCACTCACCGAGCTTGTAGATCTTCTTCGCCTCCGGCCCGGTGGCGATCTCACGGCCGAGCGCGTCGGCGATCTTGACCATCTGCTCGACCTGCTGCACGGAGGACATCCGCTCGCCCTTGCGCCGCCAGAGGTTGTCCTCGTTGCCCACGCGTACGTGCGTGCCCAGGGCGATGCCGATCGCGTTCATCGGCGCCACCGCGCGCATGGACGCCTCGATGCTGAGCACGGCGCCGTCCGGGACGCGTCGGATGAACTCGATCAGGTCGGCCGGATGCCGGCCGGCGAACCCGCCGCCGATGGCGACGTAGTTGAGCACCATCGGCCCGTTGTAGACGCCCTTGCGGACAAGCCGTTCCACGGTCTCCAGTTGTGCCATGTTGGCGAGTTGGAAGTGCGGCTGGACGCCGTTGGCGCGCAGTCGCTCCAGGTGCTCCAGGTAGAAGTCCGGTCCCGCCTCGACCACCATGTCCCGGTAGGCCTTGTAGTACGCGGGCTTGGCCATCGAGGTGCCGTCGATGTCCTCGTCGTCGAAGAGTTCGACGATGTTCATCTGGTTGGTGTTGATCGCGATCGTCACCTGGTCCGGGCTGGGGGTGATCTCCGCCAGCAGGTGGCGCGTGTCGTAGCTCAGCCACTTGGCATCGGCGCCCTCGTCCTCGGGGGCGAAGGAGATCGACCCACCGATCTGGAGGATCATGTCCGGCACGGCTTCGCGCAGCCGGGCCATCAGCTCGTTGAACATGGACATGCGCTTGGAGCCGTGGCCGTCCAGCTCGCGCACGTGGATGTGGAGTGCCGTGGCGCCGGCGTTGTAGCAGTCGACCGCCGCCTGCACATGCTCGTCCATGGTGAGCGGGAGGTCGTCGGCGTCACCGGGCAGCCACTCCGGCCCGTAGGGGGCCGCCTGGATCACCAGCTTCTCCTGGTTCTCCGGATAGAGGGAATCGTCGAGGAAGTGCACGGTCCATCTCCTTTGTCGGACGGGGCTTCACTCGCCGCGCGTCACTGCCCGTCATGCGTGGCCCGAACGGCCTGGTGCGGGGATCAGCGAGCTCGCGTGCGGGGTTCCCGGGCCCGCTGGGCGGCTCGGATTCGATCAGCGGGTCCGGAGGGGGCTCTCGGCTGCGAGCAGGGGTCCTGCTCGCCCTTGTGGGGGCCGTCTGTATCCCCTGCGGTAATGCAACGTTAAGCGCGGGTTACACGCCGCGCTTTCCCCTGGGTGACAGCCCACTTGTCACTTGGGGACAGGCCCTGCTCCCGTCGGCGCCACCCCGGCCCGGCCCAGCCCGGGGCGGGGCGGGGCGGCCGGGCCGCTGCGGGTCCGGCTCCCGATCGTCGGTGATCACTACTCGCCGACGTGCTGCTGCCCGGTCCTCCCCATGCGCCACTGCCTCGGGCTGCTGCCGAACTGCTCACGGAACCAGCGGGAGAAGCCGCTCGGCCCGGAGAATCCCAGCAGCCCGGAGATCTCCGTCAGCGAGCGGCGCGGGTTCGCCACGAGTTGCTCCGCGAGCTCGGTACGCGTCGCGTTGAGGAGCGAGGAGAACGTCTCTCCCGAGCCGGCCAGGTGCCGGTGGACGGTTCTCCGGTCGACGCCGAGGCTGGACGCGACCTGCTCGATCGAACAGCGCCCGCTCGGCAGCAGGACTTCGATCAGCTCTCGCACACGGTCCGGCACAGACGTGTCCCGTGAGACCGCGATGGACTCGAAATACTGCTGTGCGTAGTTCCGGAGCAGCGGATCCGACATCGCATTGGGAGTATCGAGGTCGCTCGCGCAGAAGACGATCCCGGTGAATTCTTGGTCGAATTCCACCATCCGGCCGAAAATGCGCCGATAAGTACTGAGATCTTTGGGGGCGCTGTGCGTGAAACATACGGATACCGGCTGCCACCTGGCGCCGAGGAACGTCCGGAGAAAACCATGAAAGGCACCCACGGCCAGCTCCTTGGCCTGCCGGGCCTCCATTGCCTCACCCAGCTCCAGCCCCACCTTGAGGGTGGCCAGGCCGTTCACCTCGGAGACTCGGCCCCGGAGCATTTCGTTATACATGTAGTCATGCCGCATGAGCAGCCCGAGTGCGCTGCGGACATCGGGCTCCTCGCGGATGACCAGGCTGATCGGCCCGAGGTTGGCGAAGCGGCGGCGTTCGGCGAGGAGCAGGCCGAAGTCCTCGCGGCGCGAGGCCGCCGCGGAGAGTTCGAGCAACTGGGCCGCGGCCACGCCGGAGATCCATCTGTCCTGGACGGTGAGACCCACGGGGTCCAGACCGACGCTCTTCATCAGCACCTGCGGATCGATGCCGAGGGACTGGCTGAGCTCGACGTAGCTGTTCAGCGCTGCATTGCGGACCAGTGGCTTCAACGGCGCACTCCAAGGCTCTGTCCCCAAATGGTAAGTACGATGTCACCTCAAGTAAAGCGATGCGCCAGGCCGTGACCTAGCGTTGCAGCACCGCGATGGAGGCAGCCTCCCGGGTTCGGCGTCCCGGCCGATCGGAAATCCTGCGGAGAGCACCATGACAAATACTCCGAACATTGACCAGCCCTCTGGAAAATCGGCAGGGAATCCCATGCAGGTGAATGACTCTCGACAAAATGACCTGATTCGGACCCGCGGAATTCTTCCGCGCGGAAAGGAGCAGGTTTCCGGCCGGACGGATGCACGACCCGAGTGAGGCCGGTATGACGAGCGTGGACAATATGCTGCGCCGGCCCTGTGCGGGGCCGGCAGTGTGGAAGGGCCCGGATCTGGCGGACTCCACCGAGTGGGTCCTGAGACTGTCGCCGACGCAGACCGGCGAACTCGACGCGGCTCTGCGGTCGGTGCGTGAGCGTGGCCTTCCGCTTCTGAAGGTGACCGCCGACGACTTCCCGCTGCCGACCCTGGCCGGCGAACTGGCCCGACTCTCCGACGTACTGGAGAACGGGCGGGGCTTCGTACTCGTCAAACGCATTCCGGTCGAACAGTACGGCCGGGCGGCGGCGAGCACCGTTTTCTGGGGGCTGGGTCAGCACCTGGGCGTCCCGGTGTCGCAGAACGCCGCGGGCCACATGCTCGGTCATGCCCGGGACACCGGCGCCACCTTGGCCGACCCCGCGACACGCGGCTATCAGACAAGGGCGCGGCTCCCGTTTCACACCGACGGTTCCGATGTCCTGGGGCTGTTGTGCCTGCGAGCGGCGCGCACCGGCGCACGGACAGCCGTCGTCAGCTCGGCGGCGCTCTACAACGCCGTGCTGGCGCGGCGGCCGGACCTGGTCGAGCGCCTGTACCGCACACACTTCCTCGACCGCCGGGAGGAACAGTCTCGCGGTGAACTCCCTTACTCCGCAGTGCCGTTCGCTTTCTGGAACGGAGGGAAGCTGAGCGTGCGGTACAACCGCTGCTACGTCGAGTCCGCACAGCGTTTCTCCGATGTTCCCCGCCTGGAGCCGGCGGATGTGGAGCTGTTCGACCTCATCGACGAACTGGCCGAGTCGCCGGAATTCCGGCTCGACATCGACTTCGAGGCCGGTGATCTGCTGCTTCTCAACAACCATGCGGTTCTCCATTCCCGCACGGAGTACGAGGACTTCTCCGCACCCGAGCTGAAGCGCCACGTGCTGCGGCTGTGGCTGGCCCTGCGGCAGGGACGCGACCTGCCGCCGGGCTTCTGGGGGAATCCGCGCAGCGCCTGCGACCGCCCCGGCCGCGGCGGGATCACCCCGCGCGACGTGATCGCGAAGCAGAACCCCGCGGGCCCCTTCGGCGCCCGCGGCCCATGGTGACCGTCATCAGCTCAGTTCGAAGGGGAAGCCGAATGAACAACCTCGCCTCGCTCCTGGCGGAATCCGCCTCCGCCGGTGGCGACCGCATCGCCGTACGACAGGACGAGACCGTCCTCACCTATGCCCAACTCGACCATGCGAGCGCCCGGTTCGCCAGTCTGTTGTGCGCCAGGGGTGTCCGGCCGGGCGATCGGGTGGCGTTGGTCGTGCCCAACGTCATCTGCTTTCCGATCGCGTACTACGGCATCCTCCGCGCAGGCGCCGTAGTGGTTCCGATGAACCCACTGCTGAAAGCCCGTGAAATCGAGTTCACTCTCCTGGATTCCGGATCCCGCATCGTGGTGGCGTCCCCGCTGTTCGCCGGCGAGGCCACGACGGCCGCCGCGGCGGCAGGGGCCGAATGCCTGATCACTGACCCGGCGTCGTCCCGCGCCCTGGTGCGGTCCGCCGAGCCGGTGCCCGGGATCGTCGAGCGGGGTGCGGACGACACCGCCGTGATCCTCTACACCTCGGGCACGACGGGGACCCCGAAGGGCGCCGAACTGACCCACCGCAATCTGATGACCAACGCCGCCACCACGGTCGAGACGCTGATCCCCGTCGGGCCGGGCGACGTACTGTTCGGCGGCCTGCCACTGTTCCACGCCTTCGGGCAGACCTGCGCCCTCAACACGGCCGTCGCCGCAGGCGCCACCCTGACCCTGTTGCCGCGATTCGATCCGGCGAAGGCGCTGGAGGTCATGCACCGGGACGGGGCCACCGTCTTCCTGGGCGTCCCCACGATGTACACGGCCCTGCTCCGGGCCGAGATCCCCGAAGGCCATGACCTCTCGCGGCTGCGCCTGGCCGTTTCCGGCGGTGCTTCCCTGCCGGTCGACGTACTCCACGGCTTCGAGCGGGAATTCGGCGTCACCGTGCTGGAGGGCTATGGGCTCTCCGAGACTTCTCCGGTCGCCGCGTTCAACCCTCCGGACCGGCCACGCAAGGCCGGCTCGATCGGGCTGCCCGTCCGCGGGGTGGAACTGAGGCTCGTCGCGGACGACGGCAGCACGGTCGGTCCGGGTGAGGTCGGTGAGATCGCGATCCGCGGCGAGAACGTCATGAAGGGCTACCGGAACCGTCCCGGTGCGACCGCGGAAGCCATCCGGGACGGGTGGTTCCACAGCGGTGATCTCGCCCGGGTCGACGAGGACGGCTACTACTTCGTCGTCGACCGGAAGAAGGACCTCATCATCCGCGGCGGATACAACGTCTACCCGCGCGAGATCGAGGAAGTGCTCTACGGACACCCTGCCGTCGCCGAGGCGGCGGTGGTCGGCGTGCCGCACCGGACGCACGGGGAGGAGGTGGCCGCCGTGGTCACCCTCCGGGACGGCGAACGGGCGACGGCCGATCAACTGCGCGACTACGTCAGACAGCGTGTGGCCGCCTACAAGTACCCCAGGATCGTCACGTTCACCGACGGACTCCCCAAGGGTGCCACGGGCAAGATCCTCAAGCGCGAGATCGCCCTGGAGCACCAGGCGTTCGAGGACTGAACCGATCCGGTTCCGCGCCGGACCCGACGACTGGGGATCGCAACTGAACTCTCGTGGACGGCTTGATGAAAACCGTTCGATCTTGATCGAACAGCCGCGACCGTTGGCTAGCGTCCGCTTATATGAAACATATACGCACAGCGGCCGGGCTCTGTCTGGCGCTGCTGTTCCTCGCACTGGGAGTCGGCACCCAGCCGGCGCTGGCGCATGTCTCGCGCCAGCATGCAGAACTCGTCGTCGCCACCGGGGACGACGTCACCAGCGGCCGCCTCGTCGTCCACCGCGGCCTCGTGTCCCCGGAGCAGGCCGGAGCGTGGGCGACCGGGCTGCTCGCGGCCGACTGCCCGGCCGGCGGCTCCGGCGTTCCGGGCGACAACGGCGGGGTGCCCGGCGGGGTCGTGATCGAGCTGGCGTGGAGCTGCCACATCGACGCGCTCGATCTGAGCCCGCTCATCGACAAGGGCGGACTGACCCAGGTCGTCGTCGAGTTCGACGGAACGGCGGTCGATGCCACCGCTGCCACGCCGCTGGTCGACGCCGAAGGCGCGCACGCCCTGCCCCGCTTCCCGTGGCTCACCGTCGCACTGACAGCGGCGGCCGCTCTCGCGCTGGTACTCGCCGCGCTGCGACTGCCTGCCCTGCTTCGGTCGTCGCCGACACGCCGCCGGTTCCAGCTCGCCACCACGGGTGCCGTCGCTCTGTCCTGCCTCGCTCCGCAGGCGGCTTTCGCCGACGACACGGCACCGTCCACCGTCACCGTCGAGGGCACCGTCTTCAAGGACGCCAACGGCAACGGCAGGCGGGACAAGCGGGAGCGTGCCATGTCCGGCATCGATGTCACCGACGGCGCCGTGTGGACCACGACCGGCGCCGACGGCTCGTACTCCCTCGCCATCGATCCGAGCCGGCGCGAGACCGACATCGTCAGCATCGTCTCGCCCGACGGCTATACGCCCGCCCTGCGCAAGGACTACATCCCGCAGTTCTTCCACAAGGTCCCCGAGACCGGCGGCAGGGACGTCGACTTCGCGCTCGTACCGGACCGCCATGCCTCCGACCCGACCGAGACCTGGGTCATGAACTCCGACCCCGAGGTCAGCAACGTCAGCGACGCCCAGGCGCGCACGGCGCTGCCCCAGTGGACGGGACAGGTCCAGGCCATGTCCGAGGTCGACGGTGCGACGATGCAGATCGCGACCGGCGACCTCACCGTCACGGACTACGCCGCCGAGCCGCGCCGCCAGGCCGCGTACGACATCTTCAGCAAGGGCCTGGAGCAGGGGCGGCTCGGCCACCCCTTCTACCCGGTCATGGGCAACCACGACTTCGGCGGCACGGCCACCTCCCAGGGCTACGCCGGCAGTCTGGAGTACTACCGCCGCAACCTGGCCCCGGAGTGGTACAGCTTCGACCGCAACGGCCGCCACATCGTCGTCCTTGAGGACAACTACGACGCGAGCGGGCTGAAGCCGCAGCTGGAGTGGCTGCGCAGGGACCTGGCCCGGCACGCGGTCGGCAAGCAGGTGCTCGTCTTCGCACATCGCTCGCTGTTCACCCAGTGGGGCCCTGGCGCAGGCATGCAGCCGACGATCGACGAGCTGGCCAAGTACGACGTCCGGCTGGTCGCGGCGGGCCACAACCAGCAGGCCGAGTTCCGCCGTGGTGCCTTCGAGCGGTCCGTGGAGATCAACAACCAGGGCACCTACGGAATCGACGGCGCCCACCCCGATTACAAGGTGCTGGACTTCAGCAGAATCACGGACGATCCGCGCACCCGCCGCAACGAGGACACCGGCCATGTCACCGGTATCCACCGGCAATTCGACATCGACGACGACAGCGCGCTGGTCAGCCCCGCACCGCGCAGCGTGCACGGCTCGGCCGGAGTCCCCGTCGAGGTGTACGCCGAGGACGACGGCCGCACCCCGGCCAGGGCCTCGCTGACCGTTCGGGACAGCCGCGGGCACGTCGTGAAGCGGACCGGCCTGCGCTTCGGCCGGGAACCCGGCAGGCCCGGCATCGAGAACTGCTACACCCCGCCGGGCGGCAGGCCCGAACCGTGCCCCGACGCGCGCGGGGCGTGGACCCGGGCGAGCAGCACACTGCACGGGCTGCGGCCCGGCACGTACACCGCCAGCACGACCGTGTACGACACCCGGGGCAAGGCGTTCCCCGCGCTTCCCGCGCTCGGAAGCACCTTCGACGTCGTACGGCAGTCCGAGCTCTCCGAGCCGAGGGCCGGGCAGAACTGGCTCCGGCAGGGCGGCGACGAGGCCGGGCGGTCCTCGGCCGCCGACGAGCCGGGCACCGCACTGGATCTGAAGTGGGCCCGGCACACCGGCGAGCAGTTCAACCTGAACGGCTCGGTGGTCGCGGACGGCAAGGTGATCGTCTCGTCCCGCGCGTTCGACTCCCCGTACAGCATGATGCTGGCCTACGACATCGAATCCGGGCGGGAGATCTGGCGTACCTACCTGGACGGCGACGCCGAATCGGCGCCCACGCTCCACAAGGGACGGGTGTATCTGACGACCGGTGTCGGACGGATCTACGCACTGGACGTCCGGGACGGCCATGTCGCCTGGGAGTCGGTCGACCGCGAGGAGCAGCACGGCGACACGGTGCGCCGCTACGGCCGTGCGGGCGGTCCGGTCAGTGTCTTCGCACTCACCGGCCAGGACCGCACGGTGGCCGTCTACCAGGACTGGGACACCGTCCGCTGCCGTGACGCGAAGACCGGCACCCTGTTGCCCGGCGGCTTCGGCGCCGCCGCCTCCTGGGGTCAGTCCCACAGCACCGCGGTGCGCGAACCCGGTTCCGACACCGCCTATCTGCACTCCTCGTCGAGCAACACGGTCATCGCCATGGACCTGACGAGCTGCAAGCAGCTGTGGGTGAAGGACACCGCGGGCGGCATCGACAGCCACTCGTCGCCCGTGCTCACCGATCCCGCGTCGGGCCCGGCTCAGCTGGTCACCTTCACCGCCTCCGGCACCCGCGGGCACGACCCGGCGACGGGTGCGGTGACCTGGGAGTCCGCGATGGGCGGCAGCAGCACCTGCGAGCCGGGCAGCGCCCCGCTCACCAGCCCGGCCGTCCGGGGCGGCACGGCCTACGTGGCGGGACGGGACGGTGTCGTACGCGCCTACGACACGAGCGCGGCCGATCCCTCGGAGCCGGTGTGGGAGACCAAGTCCGGCTATCTGCCCGGGAAGAGTCCACTGGACGACAAATGGCGGGTCGCCATGGGGTGTTCGGTCGGCGACGGTTCGCCGACGATGCATCCGCTGGTGACAGAGTCACTGGTGTATGTGGGGACGTGGGACGGGCGCCTGCTCGTCCTGGACCGTGCCACCGGCCGGCAGCTCGCCGCGTACAACCTCGGCGCAGGCGTCGCCTCGGCCCTCTCCGTCAGTGGTGACTGGGTTTTCGTCCTCACGGACGACGGCACGGTCCACGCACTGGCCGCGCGCCGGAACTGAGAGGAAGCACCACCGTGCGATCACTCCGCACCGGGGTGCTGCTCCTGCTGGCCGCCGTTCCCGCGCTGCTGTTCGGCAGTGCGGGGACGGCCCTGGCGCACCCCTTCGGCACACCCCCCGTCGTCAGGGTCGAGGCGGCGGGCCCCTCCGCCGTGAACGCGACCTGGTCCGCGCAGCAGGACGACGTCGCCGTCCTGCGGAAGAGCTCCGGCGGCGATGTGACGGGCTATCTGCGCGCGCACATCGTCGTACGCCAGGACGGCAGCCCCTGCCCGGCGGACCGGGTGGACGGCATGACGCTCCACTTCTCCTGCCCGCATCCGGTGGACCGGATCACGCTGACGGTCACCGCGCTGACGGACACCGATGCCGCCTACCGAACGCTGTCGGTGACCGATGCGGGCGGCGGAGGACTGCACACGGCGAAGGAGCCGACGCGCACGCTCGCGCTGAAATCCGACGCACAAGCCGACTCGGTCTCCTCCGGCGGGAGTTGGACCACTGATCTGAGCTCGCTGCTGGACCGCGGGGTGGCCCTTCCGATGGCGCTGCTCGTAGCGGCGGCCGTGGGCGCGCTGCATGCCTGTGCTCCCGGGCACGGCAAGTCGCTGGCCGCCGGATATCTGGTGGGCGGCCGGGGCAGACCGCGGGACGCGGTGTGGCTCGGAGGCGTCGTCGCCGTGATGCACACGCTCTCGGTCACCGTCCTCGCGATCGGCTGGTGGCTGGCGGCGAAGAACGCGCCTGACATGAAGGCGCTGACGGAATGGCTGCAACTGGCCGCCGCACTGGTGGTGGCAGGGGTGGGTGCGGGCCTGCTGCGGCGGAATCTGCGTCACCGCGGCCACCGTCACAAGCACGAGCACGAGTACCAGCACGGGCATGAGCACGAGCACCGGCACGGGCACCGTCATTCGCCCGACGGCCACGACGCGAGTGGGCACGGCCACGGTCACAGCCACGAGATCCCCGACGCCCCCTCGCTGCTCACCTGGCGCGGGCTGGCCCTGCTCGGTGCGTCCGGCGGCCTGTTGCCCTCGCCGTCCGCCTTCCTGGTCCTGCTCACCGGGCTGCTCACGGGCAGGGCCGGTTTCGCCCTCGCGATGGTGGCCTCCTTCGGCGCGGGTATGGCCCTCACCCTGACGGGTGTCGGACTGATCGTGCTGCGCGGCCGTGACGCGTTGCTGGACCGTGTCTCCCGTTCCTCGCTGCTGCGCACCTGGACCCCGAGGATTCCGCTGTTCGCCGCCTCGGCGGTGGTGGCCGGCGGCACGGTGGCCTCGGCGCTCGCGGCGGTACGGCTTCTGGCACCGTAGAGGGGCTTGAAGAAACCGTCGACCGACCCGCGGGCGGAGCCCGGCCGACGGAGCGGTACCGGCGGACGAAGATCCTCCACATCCGGCTTCGCCCGCCGGCGCTCCGTGGTCCCGGGACCGGGACCACGGAGCGCTCACCGCTCGTCCTCGGTGGTCCCGGCCGGGCCGGCGGTCCGTACCGGAAAGAGCGTGGACCAGCGCGCCTCCTCCTCACGCTGTTCCTGGCCCCGTCGCAGCCGTGCCTGGACGGCCAGGCACACCACGGCCGCGCCGCCCGCGATCGCCGGCAGCGCGGCCAGGACCCGGGCGACCGGCACGAGCAGCAGAAACATCGTGAGGGCCGCCGAGCCCCACCCGGTCAGCACGGCGACCGCGGCCGGCCGCCGGGAGCGCGGCCGGTCCTGGCCCGCCCGCAGGTCGACATAGGCGGGCAGGTACCAGACGTTGCCGGCCGCGAGGAACACGACGACACCGACCGCCAGAACACCGTGGGACATCGGCAGCACTCTCCTGAGGGCGGGCTTGCGGGGACGGGGCCGAAAGAGCGGAGCAGGAAGGGTCAGTGCGGTACGGCGGGTTCGAGTTCGAGTGCGGCGATCTCCGGGTGGTGCAGATCCAGGGCCGGGGACTCGCTGCGGATACGGGGCAGGGAGGTGAAGTTGTGCCGGGGCGGCGGGCAGGACGTGGCCCATTCCAGGGAGCGGCCGTATCCCCAGGGGTCGTCGACGGTGACCTTCTTGCCGTACTGGCTGGTCCTCCAGACGTTGTAGAAGAAGGGCAGGAAGGACAGCCCGAGCAGGAACGACCCGATGGTGGAAAGGGTGTTGAGAGCGGTGAAACCGTCGGCGGCGAGATAGTCCGCGTACCGGCGAGGCATTCCTTCGGCTCCGAGCCAGTGCTGCACGAGGAACGTGAGGTGGAAGCCGACCGTCAGCACCCAGAACGTGATCTTGCCGAGGCGCTCGTCGAGCATCTTCCCGGTGAACTTCGGCCACCAGAAATGGAATCCGGCGAACATCGCGTACACGACCGTACCGAAGAGCGTGTAGTGGAAATGAGCGACGACGAAGTACGAGTCGGAGACATGGAAGTCGAGCGGCGGCGAGGCCAGGATGACTCCGGTCAGTCCGCCGAATACGAAGGTGATCAGGAATCCGGTGGTCCACAGCATCGGCGTCTCGAAGGAGAGCGATCCCTTCCACATCGTGCCGATCCAGTTGAAGAACTTCACCCCCGTCGGTACGGCGATCAGGAAGGTCATGAAGGAGAAGAAGGGCAGCAGCACCCCACCGGTCACATACATGTGGTGGGCCCAGACGGTGACGGACAGTCCGGCGATGGCGATCGTGGCGGCGACGAGACCGATGTAGCCGAACATCGGCTTCCGGGAGAAGACCGGGACGATCTCGGAAACGATTCCGAAGAACGGCAGGGCCAGTACATAGACCTCGGGATGGCCGAAGAACCAGAAGAGGTGCTGCCACAGGAGCGCGCCCCCATTGGCCGGATCGAAGATGTGCGAGCCGAACTTGCGGTCCATCTCCAGCGCGAAGAGCGCCGCGGCCAGGACCGGGAAGACCAGGAGGACGAGTACGGCGGTCAGCAGGACGTTCCAGGTGAAGATCGACATCCGGAACATGGTCATTCCCGGGGCACGCATGCAGATGATGGTGGTGATGAAATTGACCGCGCCGAGAATGGAGCCGAAGCCGGAGAGCGCCACCCCCATGATCCACATGTCGGCTCCGATGCCCGGTGAATGCGTGGCGTCGGACAGCGGGGCGTAGGCGAACCACCCGAAGTCGGCGGCGCCCTGAGGGGTGAGGAACCCCGCGGCGGCGATCAGTGAACCGAACAGGAAAAGCCAGTACGCCAGCATGTTCAGCCGTGGGAACGCCACGTCGGGCGCGCCTATCTGAAGCGGCATGAGCCAGTTGGCGAATCCGGTGAACAGCGGCATCGCGAACAGCAGCAGCATCACCGAACCGTGCATGGTGAATGCCTGGTTGAACTGCTCGTTGGAAATGATCTGCGTCCCGGGGCGGGCGAGTTCCGCGCGCATCACGAGTGCCATCACGCCGCCGATGAGGAAGAAGACGAACGCGGTGACGAGATAGAGCGTGCCGATCTGCTTGTGGTCGGTCGTGGTGAGCCACGAGACGACGATCCGCCCGCGGGAGGAACGGCCGTTCCCGGTGGGGTGCGTGTCGGCGGTGGCGGCTTGGGGGCCGGGGGGCCTCGGCCCCTGTGCGGGGGCGGCTCTGTTGCCCTGCGATTCCATTGCGTCCACCGGACCGTGTCCTCCAGCTCTTGCGGTTCTTCGAGCGCTCCCCGGCCGCACGGGCGGCGGGGAGCGGTCGGAAAGGTCCGGCGGTTTGCGAGGGGACGGGACCGGACCTTCCCGGCCGCACCATGCTGGCCGCGCCCCTCGGGGCCCTCCAGGGACCGACGGGCACGTGCCGCCGGGCCGACCGGCCCTACTCGCCGGGTCGTCGGGGGAGCCGGCCGGCCTCACCGGGCCGGCCCCGCAGCCGACGGCGTACGGCCGGACGCGCCCGGCGGCTGCCGTAGGCTGACCGTCCGTGGACCGGTCCCAGCCCTGTGTTGATCCGGTGAGCGATTTCCCGGCATACGGCACACGGACCCCCGAGAGCGGCATCCCGATGACAGAGACAGCACCCAGGGCCTTGCCCGACTCCCCCTGCGCCGGCCCGGCGGCCTGGCCCCAGCCCAGCCGGCCGGACAGGATGCGCAGTCTGCTGGATGCCGTGATGAGCCTGGGGCGGGGCCTGGAACTGCCCGAGGTGCTCCGCGGGATCGTGGAGGCCGCGGTGACCCTGACCGACGCGGAGTACGGAGCGCTCGGCATCGTCGGGGACGGGCAGAAACTGCTGGAGTTCCTGCCGGTCGGTATATCGGAGGAGCTCGCCGCCGTGATCGGCCAGACGCCGTGCGGGCGCGGAATCCTCGGCGAGCTGATCCGGCACCCGGAGCCGCTTCGGCTCACCGATCTCAGCAGCCATCCGCGCAGCTTCGGCTTTCCGCCCCACCACCCCCCGATGCGTACCTTCCTCGGGGTGCCGGTGCGGGTCCGGGACGAGGTGTTCGGCAACCTCTACCTCACCGAGAAGCGGGGCGGGGTGAGCTTCGACGCCGACGACGAGGCGGTGCTGACCACCCTGTCGATCGCGGCCGGGGTAGCCATCGACAACGCCCGCATGTACGACGAGAGCCGTCGCCGGGAGCGGCGGCTGGAGGCCCTGGGCGAGATCACCCGCACCCTGCTCTCGGGGACGGACGCCGACGAGGTACTGCATCTGATCGCCGAGCGGGCGATGGAGGTGGCGGGGGCCGACCGGGCCGCGATCCTGCTGCCGACACCCTCCTCGTCCCTCTCCGGGGCTTCGGAGACCTCCGGGGCCGAGGCCCGTCTGACCGTTGCCGTCGCCCACGGCAGGGACTCCGAACGCGTCACGGGGCTGTCCGTCCCCGCGCGGGGTTCACTGGCCGGGCTCGCCGCCCTTACCGGGACCCCGGTGCACTGCGCCGATGTGCGCACCGATCCCCGGGCCCACCCCTTCGGCGACGGTGCCGAGGACGGTCTGGGGCCGGTGGTGACGGTGCCCCTGCGGGTCGACGCGGAGACCAGGGGCGCGCTGCGCCTGGGGCGGCCGGTGGACCGTCCGCCGTTCGACGACACCGAGGTCGCGCTCGTCTCCGGCTTCGCCGACCAGGCGGCCATCGCCCTGGAACTGGCCCGCAGACGGGCCGAGTCCGAGGAACTCGCCGTGATGCACGACCGGGACCGGATCGCCCGCGATCTGCACGATCTGGCGATCCAGCGTCTCTTCGCGACCGGGATGACCCTCCAGAGCACCACGCGTGCCATCGCGGACCGGCCGGACGCGGCCGAGCGGGTCAGCCGGGCGGTGGACGATCTGGACACCACGATCCGGATCATCCGGTCCACCATCTTCGATCTGCGGACGGCGACCGGTTCGGGCCGTGGCGGGCTGCGGCACCGGATGGCGGAGACCGCTCGCACGGCGTCCCGTGCCCTCGGTTTCCGGCCCTCCTTGCGCATCGACGGGCCGGTGGACACCACGGTCCCGGACGAGCTGGCCGAACATGTGGTGGCGGTCGCCGCCGAGGCGGTGTCCAATGCCTCGCGCCATGCCCGTGCCACACGTATCGGCATCGTGCTGTCGGCCGACGACGTGGTGACCCTGACCGTCACCGACAACGGCATCGGAATCCGGGACGGTGTCACGACCGCGCCCGGGAGCGGGGCGGCGGGCGATGCCGGAGAACCGGCCCCCGAGCGCCTCGGAGGGCTGGCCAACATGCGTACGCGGGCGGAACTGTGCGGCGGCACCCTGGCCGTCGAACGGCCGGCGGACGGCGGCACCCGGATCATCTGGCGCGCACCGCTCCACGACTGACGCCCGGAAGCACGTCCGATCTCCCGTCAGGCTCTCGGTCCCTGCGGCCACCCCTGGCGGTCCTTGACCCGGCCGACGAGCATCGCGGCCTGGATCCGGCGGCCCACGCCCAGTTTGGCGAGGATCGAGGAGATGCGGTTCTTGACGGTCTTCTCGGCCAGGAAGAGGCGTTCCGCGATCTCGCGGTTGGTGAGTCCCTCGCCGATGAGATCCAGGATCTGCCGCTCCCTGGGCGTGAGTCCGTCCAGTTCCGATCCCTCCGACGCCTCGGCAGGCGGCCGCTCGGTGCCCCGCAGCCGTGCCATCACGCGGGCGGTCGTCCGCGGATCGAGCATCGAGGTGCCCGACGCGACCCTGCGTACGGCGGTGATCAGATCGGCTCCGTTGATCTGCTTGAGCACATACCCCGCGGCGCCCGCCATGATGGCGTCGAACAGTGCCTCGTCGTCGTCGAACGACGTCAGCATCAGGCAGGCGAGTTCGGGCATCAGGGCGCGCAGCTCCCGGCACACCTCGATGCCGGCGTGATCGCCGCCCCGGTCGTCGCCGAGGCGTACGTCCAGCACGGCGACCTGCGGCCTGGTGGCCGGTACGCGGGCCAGCGCCTCCCGGGCGCCGGACGCCTCGCCGACGACCTCGATGTCGCCCTCGGCCTCCAGCAGATCGCGTACGCCGCGCCGGACGACCTCGTGGTCGTCGAGGATGAAGACGCGTACGGGGGCCGCGGTCTGCGGCGGGTTCGTGCTCGACGGGGTCGTGCTCGGTGGGGTATTCGCGAACTCATTCACATCGGGCTCGATCGGTTCGGGGAGGGGTCCGGCAACAGTATGTGCCCGTCCGCGGGGCTGCCCGCGCCGGGGTGCGACAGCATGGAAAACGGCATCTGAACAGGGTCGAAAGACCCTGTGAACAGGGGCCGGTCAGCGGGTGGGGCGCGGTGCCATACTGACGCCGCCAAGATCGTCCGGGCACCACGGACATCTCCCTTCCCGGCCACCCCACTGTGCTGCAACGAGGAGCAACCGGCCCATGAACACCCCGAGCGAGGACTACCACGCACTGCTCGCACGGCATGACGCGATGCGGCTTCGACGACGGATCCTGGCCCCCTCCGGCAGCCGCGCCGGGGAGTGGAGCGCAGAGGCCCCGCAGGCGTACGACGGAACAGCCGACCAGCGGCTGATCAGTGACACGCTGCCCCTGGTGAACCCGCTTGAGGAGCTGATCGCCGAGCTGTACCGGATCCTGTTCGAACGGCACCCGTATCTGCGGTCGTTGTTCCCCGAGTCGATGGCCTTCCAGCAGGCCCATCTCGCCCGGATCTTCCGCCATCTGATCGGCAATCTGCACCGTACGGACGAAATGATCGGCGTCTTCGCACAGTTGGGGCGTGATCACCGCAAGCTCGGTGTGCGCCCCGCGCACTTCGAGGCCTTCGAGGCGGCGCTGATCGAGGCGCTGCGCCTGCGCGCGGGCGCCCGGTGGACCCACGCGCTGGAGCAGGCCTGGCTGCGGATGCTGCGGCTGGCCGTTTCGGCGATGGTCAGGGGCGCGGACGAGGCGATCGCCGAACCGCCCAGCTGGGAGGCGACGGTGACCTCGCACGAACTGCGCACCCCCGATCTCGCGGTACTGCGGGTTCGACCCCATCAGCCCTACGCCTTCGAGGCCGGGCAGTACGCGTCCCTGGAGTCGCCGCTGCTGGAGCAGGCCTGGCGTCCCTACTATCTGGCCCGCGCCCCGCATCCGGACGGCGAACTGGAGTTCCACGTGCGGGCCCGGGGCGCCGACGGGGTGAGCGATGCGCTGGTGCACGGTACGCGGGAGGGCGGCACCGTCCGTCTCAGCGCCCCGCGCGGCGCACTGGCCCTGCCGGATCACCTTGCGGCCGCGGACCTGCTGCTGATCGCCTCCGGTACGGGCTGGGCCCCGATGAAGTCGCTGCTCCAGCGGATCGACGCCGACCGCTCCCGCACCCACCGGGTACGGCTGCTGCTGGGTCCCGCGGGACCGGAGGAGATGGCGGCGGCCGAGGTGATGTACGACGCGGCGTATCTGGAGGCGTTCCGGCACAAGCGCCCCTGGCTGACCGTCATCGCGGCCGACGCGGCGAGTGCCCGCTTCGCGGGTGCCGGACTGCGGGCCCTGAACGGGATACTGCCCCCGCAGCCCGGGGCCGCCGCCCGGCAGCATGCCTTCGTGGCGCTGGCCCCCGAGGCCGCCACGGCCGGGCCGACGCAGGCAGTCTCCGACCGGCTGGCCGCCGCCGGGGTACCGGCCGAGCAGATCCGTCACGACGTCACCGACATGGTCGCGGTCACAGAAATGTCCGCCAGTACGGCCAGAACCGGATTGCTATCAGCATGACGACGGCCAGGCACCAGGTCACCGGCACCACGAGGGGGAACTCCAGCACCGCCGCGACCAGGGCGCGCGGCGCGGGCAGGACCCCGTGGCGCAGGTTGTGCACCGTGGTGTGCCAGAACATGAAGATGGTGGCCACCCACACGAGCACGCACCACAGGCAGAGCGCGCCGATCTCGAACAGCGCCTGTGTCATCAGCCACATGCAGAAGCCTGCACCGAACAGCGTGCCGAGGTTCAGCCCCAACCAGTACCAGCGCCGGTAGCGCGCACCCGCGAGCAGGCCCGCGCCGGTCCCCATCACCGTCCCGAAGGCGACCAGCCCGATGAGCGGGTTGGGAAATCCGAACGCCGACGCCTGCTCGCTGCGCATCACATTGGTGCAGGACACCACGGGGCTCAGCGAGCAGGCGGGCACGAAGCCGGGGTCGGCGAGCAGTTCGAACTTGTCGATCGTGATGACGAACGAGCCGAGCAGCCCGAGCGCGGCGGTGACGACGAGCAGCCACCCGAACCCCCGCCTCGGGCGTGTTTCGGAAGTCCTGCCCGGCCCAGAACGCCCGGCCCCGCCCTCCGGGCGGACGACGCTACTGTCGCAACACGCCCCAGCCGCGGCGCACTCCCGCTCGTCGCCCGCCCCGGACGCGCCGGCACAGACCGGCTCGCCTGCCCGGAGTCCTACCGCAGCACTCGCCGTCCCGCGCTCCGACAGCTTCATCCCCGCCCCCGTACGGACCCGTCCGGCCAGACGACCTCCACGCGGATTCCTCGCGCACGCGCGAAGGCGACCAGATGCGCGGTGGCGTCCCGGCCGTCCGACGGCGATCCGTCCCACACGGCGATCACGGTCCGGCAGGTTTCCACCAGCTGTTCATCGGCACCGACACACGCATCGCGGTCGGCCGGATCGAAGGCCAGCAGCCGTACGTGTTCGGCCAGGACCAGCAGTTCACCCGCGGCCGACCGGTCCCGCTCGGGCAGCACGGCGGGAACCGCGCCCTGAGCGGGCAGCATCACCGTCAGCTTCCGCCCGGCCTCCCGGGCGGCCCGCCCGAACACCAACGGAAGCCCCGCCCCGGCCCGTACCAGGGCGGCGGCGCCTTCCGCCAGGCGGTCCAGCCGCGCTCTCAGTTCGGCTTCCACCAGCTCCAGGGTCCTGTTGCCGAGGTCCCTGTGCCCGACGACTGCGATCACCATGATTCCCTCCTCGCGCACCCGCGGCGTGCGATGCATCGCAGTGAACCCACCGGAGGCCCGGCACCGCTAGGGCCGATCGGCCCTGTCGGCCGGACCTCGGTCGAATCGGCTGCGAAGCGAACGGCAACTCCCTTCACACACAAAGGATCACGGCGATTTAGGTTAGGCTAAGCTAATCTCGTGAACACGGTGCGGGGCGGCACGGTCGTCGTCAAGTTCGGCGGGAACGCCATGGTGGACGCGAGCCTGAAGCGGGCGTTCGCCCGGGATGTCGTGGAGTTGTGGCGCACAGGACTGCGCCCGGTCGTCGTGCACGGGGGCGGGCCGCAGATCAGCGCGATGCTGGATCTCCTCGGCCTGGAATCCCGCTTCGAGGCGGGGCTGCGGGTGACCACGCCGGAGACCATGGACGTGGTGCGCATGGTGCTGAGCGGCCGGGTCCAGCGGGAGTTGGTCGGCCACATCAATGAGCACGGACCCTTCGCCGTGGGGATGACCGGTGAGGACGCGCACACGATGACGGCGGTGCGGCGGCCGGCCCGGGTGGACGGGCGGCCGGTGGACATCGGCCTCGTCGGCGACGTGGTGGACGTGAACCCGGGCATGGTGCGCATGCTTCTGGAGCAGGGACACATCCCGGTGGTCTCTCCCGTGGCACGCGGCGAGGACGGGCAGGTCTACAACGTCAACGCCGATCTCGCGGCGTCCGCCCTGGCCGTGGCTCTCGGGGCCGAGCGGCTGGTGATGCTCACCGATGTGGCGGGGCTGTACGCGAACTGGCCGCACAGCACCGAGGTGATCGAGCACCTGACGGCCGACGCGCTGGACGGGATGCTGCCGGGGCTGGCGAGCGGGATGCTGCCGAAGATGGAGGGCTGCCTGCGGGCCGTCCGCGGCGGAGTGCACAAGGCCCATGTGCTCGACGGCCGCGTACCGCACGCGATGCTGCGCGGCGTCCTCGACGGGACCGGCCCCGGCACCACCGTGGTTCCGGGCGGCAGCCCGGACCACCGCGGCAGCACCGTGTGACCAAGGCGGCCGGCGCGCACGGGCGGCCGGCCGTCACAGGGTCTTCGAGAGGATCCGCGCGTTGCGCCGGGGGTCCAGGGACCGCGCCCAGGACGAAGGCGCCCGGCACGCGGTCGTGGGCGCGAAACCGTACCGGAGGAACAGACCGCCACCGCCGGTCGTCGCCGTGAACAGCGCATCGAGCGACCGGGCGTGCGCCACGGCCAGCGCGGCGCGCAGGAGCCCGGCCCCCACTCCGCCGCCCTGCCGGTGGCCGGCCACGCAGAAGTTGTACAGAACGCCCACGGGACCGTGGCCCTCCTCGGGCCCGGCCGGGTGCACGCGCAGGCCGAGGGAGCCCTCGATGGGGCCCGAAGGGGCCCGCGCCACGAGGAAGTCGGACGCGTGGGCGGCGTAGAGGGAGACGGGCCGCTCCCGCAGCGCTCCCGAGCGCACGAACGGCCGGGACAGTGCGGCGAGTTCGGCGGCGTCCTCCTCGCGGGCCGAGCGCACCGAGTACGCCGGTACGGAGCGCGCGGGCGGCGGCGGGGCGGGCCGGGGCGAGACCGTGATCAAGACGTTGCCTGATCGGTTCAGTCGGTGGACGCGGCGAGGGAACGGGGGCGCAGGTCGGTCCAGTTGGCCTCGATGTAGTCCAGGCACGCCTCCCGGGTGTTCTCGGCGAGGACGGCCGTCCATCCCCCGGGAACCTCGGCGAAGGACGGCCAGAGCGAGTGCTGTCCCTCGTGGTTCACCAGCACCAGGAAGCGGCCTTCGGGGTCGTCGAAAGGGTTGGTACTCATGTGTCGGTGTCTCCTCGGGCCCAACGGGCCGGCGCCGGCCACGTCGTGACTGTGCGTCGGATCGAGGGGCGGATCGGGAACAGAGGGAGCAAAAAGCATTAGGTTAGGCTCACCTAATGCAGGATCAGCCTAACTTCTCCCTTTCCCTCTCACAAGGAGACGTACATGCGCCTGGTGATCGCACGGGTCCGCACGAAGGAGGGCACGAACGCGCCCTCGGGCACACGCCGCCGGACCACGAACGACCGCCGCACCGGCCGGCCATGACCTCTCCCGGTTCCGGCCCCACGGCCGACGAGGCAGGCCCCTTCGCCGAGTTCGGCCTGCCCGGCAGCCCCGGCACCGACGCGTTCTGGGCGGCGGCACGGACCCCCGCGTCGGTGGCCGACGGCGACGGCGGCTGGCGGACCCTGTTCCTGTGGCGGGGGTCCGGGGCCCGCATCGATTTCGAGAGCTGGTCGCCGCCGGTTCCCCTGCGCCGATGGGACGATACGGACTGCTGGTACGCCGAAGTGCGCATGCCCGCGCGGCTGCGGGTGACCTACCGGATCGTCGCGGGCGACGCGGCCCACGCGGATCCGTACAACCCGGCCGGTGCCGGCGCGGACCGGTCCATCGCCGCGACCCCGGACGCCCCGGCGCAGCCGCACTGGCCCGTCGTCGGCCCCGACGACATCCTGCCCCTGCCGTCGGCCCGGATCCGCTGGAACAGCGCGCGGCTCGGCGGGCGGCGCACCGTGCGCATCCACCCGGCAGGTGGCGGCGGGCCGGTGGTCCTGCTGCTCGACGGGGACGACTGGCTCCATCTCCACCCGGCCATGGCCGCGTTCGACTCGGCCGTCGCCAGTGGCGCGATGCCCCCGGTGACGCTCGTCTTCGTTCCGGCCAAGGACCGGGCGGCCGAGTTCGGGTGCAGGCCCGAACTGTGGGAGGCGGTCCGGGACGAACTCCTGCCGCTGGTCGCGGAATCCGGCGTACCGGCCGGCCTGGACCGGCTGGTGGTGGCCGGGCAGAGCCTGGGCGGGCTGAGCGCGCTGTACGCGGCGCTGGAGTTCCCGGACCTGGTCTCGCGGGTCGCTCTCCAGTCGGCGTCCTTCTGGTGGGCACCCGGCGTCATGGACCTGGCGGACCCCCTGGGCGGCCCGGTCGGCGGCGCCGTCGCCGCGCGGCTGCGCCGGGGCGCCGATCTGTCCGGCCTGCGGTGCGCGTTCGACGTGGGGGAACACGAGACGCGGATGCTGCCCCACTGCGAGCTGGCCGAGACCCTGACCGAACAGGCCGGCGCGACGGTGCGGGTCTCCCGGTCGCCCTCGGACCACGACCGGGCGGGCTGGCGGCACGCCCTGCTCAGGGATGTCGCCTGGGCCCTCGCCCGAGAGGCTGTCGGGTGACCTCCGACCGGGCGGCCACGCCCTGGCACGCACGCTTCCCGCATTGTCGTCGGTCGCCGACGCTCCTTCCCCGAGCTCTCGGCTCCGCTCGAGCAGGGGAGGCCCCACCCGACTCCCTCCTCCGCCTTGGAATCGCACGCACCGGACCGCGTCCGCTTTCCGATCCGAGGTCACCCGAGAGCCTCTGAGCGGTTCGGGGACGTGTCCGGGCACGCCCCCGAAACCACCGGGCGTTTCACCGGGCCACGGCCAGGCAGTAGTCGGCGTCGCGGGCCAGGAGATTGCGGTGGGTGTCCTCGGCGGTGATGACGCCCTCGTCCAGGACGAGAACACGGTCGGCGGCGTCCAGCAGGGCCGGACTGCTGGTGATCACGACGGTGGTGCGGCCGCGGCGCGACTTCGCGACGTTGCGCGCGATGAGCTGCTCGGTGACCGCGTCGACCGCTGTCGTCGGGTTGTGCAGGACCAGTACGTCGGTTTCGGCGGCCAGGGCGCGGGCCAGGGACAGCCGCTGGCGCTGCCCCCCGGACAGGTTCGCGCCGCGGTCGCGGACCGCGTGGTCGAGTCCGTCGCGGTGGAGGGCGACGACATCCGTCAGCATCGATGCCTCGACGGCCTCGGCAATCGTCCGGCTGGTTCCCGACGGGTCGATGTTCGTGCGGAGCGTGCCCGCGAAGATCTCCCCGTCGTACGGATTCACCAGCATGTGCTCGCGGACCGCCTCGACCGACAGCTCCGCGATCGGCTGCTCGCCGAGCCGCACCACTCCCTCGTACGCGTCCGGGGCGACGTTCACCGCGAGGACCGCCGCGAGGTCGGCCGCCGAGCGCGGCTGATAGACGGCGATAGCCACGAACTCACCTGCGGCCACGTCGAACTTCAGCCCGCGCAGCGTCCCGTGCCGAATACCGTCGACCGCGAGCCCTTGGCCCGGGGCCGTGCGCCGCGAGCCCGGGGTCGTCACCGGCGGCGCGGAGAGCACCAGTGCCATCCGCTCGGCCGAGGCACGCGCCGTCATCACGTACTTGGGCATCTCCGAGAACATCTTGAGCGGCTCGATGATGAACTGCGCGAGGCCCACGGACATGACCAGTTCCCCGATGGTGATCCGGCCCTCGAACGCCAGGTGGCCCGCCGTCAGGGACACGGCGGCGGCGAGGACCGCGTTGAGGGCCAGCGCGGTGCCCGCGTACGCGCCGTTGACCCGGGCGACGGTGACCGCCTGGCGCTTCGCGTCCGTGCTGACTTTCCGGTACGACCCGAACGCGGCGTGGTTGCCGCCGAAGCCGTGCAACGGGCGCAGGCCGATGATGAGGTCGGCGACCTTGGCGCCCGCCCGCGCCACCCGGGCCTGCTGTTCGCGGGTACCCGCCCCGATCCGCCTGGACATCACGGCCAGGACCGACAGGATCGCGACGGTCCCCACGATGACCAGCAGGCCGAGCCGGATGTCGGCCAGACTCAGCGCGAGGGCCGCGACCACCACCGCGACCAGCGAGCTGATCAGCAGCGGCACCACCTCGACGATGTCGGCGGTCTGGTCGGCGTCCTCGGTGGCGATGGTCAGCACCTCCCCGGACTTCAGGCCGACGTCCCTGGCCACCGGCTGGAGCCCGCAGGCGGCCACCCCCACTCGCCAGCGGTGCGCCTCCGTCGTGTTGGCCTTCTGCAGGACCCGCATCCCGAACCGCCACGACAGCGACACCGTCGTGATGATCACGGCCAGCGCGCCGATCGACAGGCCGAGCGCGGCCGGGCTGCGGTTCTGCATCGTGTGCTCGACGATCAGGCCGAGCGCGATGGGGAAGGCGGTCTCCCCCGCCTGGTACAGGCCCATGAGGACGGTGCCCCGGACCATGGCGCCGACGTTGCGGCGCAGCGCGGTGCGCAGGATGTCCGCCCCCGGCCCGGGGCGCTGCGTGTCAGGAGTTTTCATCAAGGTGACGGGCAATCGCTTCCGGGGTTCGCAGGGTGAACAGATCACGGATGGTGATCACGGGACCGTACTCGCGGCGGAGCAGCCCGGTCAGCCGCACCGCCAGCATGGAGTGCCCGCCGAGGGACACGAAGTCGCTCACCGCGCTCACCTCGTCGTCGTCCAGGTCCAGTGCCTCGGCGAAGTACTCGCACACCACGGTCTCGGTGCCGGTCTCCGGGGCGCGTTCACCGGCCGTGGCCAGCGCACCGAGCGGCCTGGCCTCCGGCAGTGCCTTGGTGTCGGCCTTCCCGTTCACGGTGAGCGGGATGCTGTCGACCCGGGCGAAGTGCGTCGGGCGCAGGAAGTCCGGCAGCCCGGCGCCCACTTCGGCGGCGACCTGCGCCAGGTCGGCGCCGTCCAGTACGAGATAGGCGGCCAGCCGGTACGCGCCGTCGACCTGGGGGTCGGGCTGGGCGACCGCGGCGGCGAACCGCACCGCCGGGTGCGCCGCGAACACGGCCTCGACCTCTCCGAGTTCGACCCGGTGCCCACGGATCTTGACCTGCTGGTCGGTGCGGCCCAGGTACGTCAGGTTCCCGTCGGGCCGGCGGATCACCAGGTCGCCGGTGCGGTACATCCGCTCGCCGGGTCCGGCGAACGGGCAGGCGACGAAGCGGTGCGCGGTCTGGGCGCTCTGCCCAAGGTAGCCGCGCGCGATGCCGATGCCCGATACGTACAGCTCGCCGGGGACACCGTCGGGCAGCGGGCGCAGCCACGGGTCCAGTACGTACACCTCGGTGTTGTCGATGGCGACGCCCACCACCGGGTCCTGGCACTCGAAGGTGCCGACGCCGAGGGTGTTGATGGTGTACTCGGTGGGGCCGTACAGGTTGTAGCCGGCCGTTCCCTCGGTGTCGGCGAGCCGCTGCCAGAGCGTCGGGGTGACGGCCTCGCCGCCCAGCAGCACCAGCGCCGGCCGCCGTGCCGGATTGTCCAGCAGGCCCTCGGCCACGAGCTGTTGTGCGTAGGTCGGGGTCGCATTGATGACATCGATCGCGTGCTCACGGCAGTAGTCGACCAAGCGGGGTGCGTCGCGGCGCAGTTCCTCGTCGCAGATGTGGACCTCGTGGCCGTCGGCGAGCCACAGCAGTTCCTCCCACGACATGTCGAACGCGAACGAGACGGTGTGCGCGATCCGGAAGACCCGGTTGCCGTGCTCGGCGAGGACCGGTTCGAAGATGCGGCGCTGATGGTTGATCAGCATGTTGGTGAGCCCGGCGTATTCGGTCACCACACCCTTGGGCTTCCCGGTGGAGCCGGAGGTGTGGATGGTGTACACGGGGTGCCTGAGGCGGTCCGGGTCGCCGGGCGCGAACGTCACGTACGGATCGGCCTCGGGCAGGGGCCGGTCCAGCTCGATCAGCTCGCCGCCGAGCCGGGGCGACACGGTGCTCACGGTGAGGATCACCTCGGGCCGGGCGTCCGCGACGATGGCCGCGATCCGCTCGTCCGGGTGGTCCAGTTCCAGTGGTACGTACGCGGCGCCGACGCGCAGCACGGCGAACAGCGCCACGATCGAGTCCATCGAGCGCGGGATCGCCAGACCCACGGTCCTCTCGGGGCCGATGCCCCGGCGGGCGAGTACACCCGCCAATGCCCGGCTGCGGTCCTGTAGTTGGGCGAAGGTCATGGTCGAGCCGTGGGCGACGAGCGCGACCCGCCCGGGATCACGGTCCGCCGCCAGGTCGAAGCGGTCGACGACGGTGTCCGTGCCGATGTCGGTGCGTTCGGCGGGCCCGGGGGCCGGGGCGAGCCCCGGCAGCGCGCCCACCCGCCCCGTCGACCGGGCGAGGTCCTCCAGTACGCGGAGGTAGTCGCCGAGGAGACGGCGGGCGCCCTCGGGGTCGTCGTCGCGGTGCTCCAGCTTGACCGTGAGCCGCTCTCCGGGTGTGACGACCCAGGTGAACGGGTAGTGCGTGGAGTCCTCGGCCCGCACCGAGGTGATGCCGTGCCGGCTGTTCATCTCGGCGAACGCGTCCAGGTCCAGGAAGTTCTGGAGCACGAACAGGTTGTCGAAGAGGACGTCGTGCCCACTGGCCCGCTGGATCTCGCCGAGCCCCAGGTGCTCGTGCTCCATCGCCTCGACCCGGGCCGCCTGCACGGCCGACAGGTACGCGCCGACCGTGTCGCCGGGCCGGGCCCGCGTCCACATGGGCACCGTGTTGAGCAGCACACCGACGATGCCGGAGTGGCCCTCGCCCTCCCGGCCCGAGACGGTCACACCGAACACGGCGTCACCGCGGCCGGTACGGGCGCCGAGGAGCAGGCCGAAAGCGCCGGTCAGCACCGTGTTCAGGGTGACGCCGTGCACCCGGGCCGCGTCCCGCAGCAGGTCGGACAGTTCGGCGGAGAAGGTGTGCGTGAGCGCGCGCGGCAGGTCGTCCGGGAGTGCCGGGGCCGGCCCGGCGAGCAGCGTCGGGCCCGGCAGGAGGGCCAGGTGCTCCGCCCAGAAGCGGTTCGACACCTCGGGGTCCCTGGCGTCGAGCGCTCGGGCGTAGTCCTCGAAGCTCGGTGCGGCGGGGACCGCGACCGGCGGCTCCCCCGCCACGACGGCCTCGTACGCCTCGAACAGGTCCCGCAGCACGATCTCGCGGGACCAGCCGTCCCAGAGCAGCAGGTGGTAGCTGAGCAGCAGGCCGTCCCGGCCGTCGGGCAGCCGCACCACGGTCAGCCGGATCAGCGGCGGCCGGCCCGGGTCGAATCCCGACTCGCGGTCCCGGGTGCGCAGTTCCTCGGCCTCCGCGTCGCTCGTCACGGCGATCGTGCGGACGTGGACCCGCCGGTCCGCCCTGAGGACCTGGACCGGGTTTCCGCTCTCGTCGGTGGTGAAACCGGCGCCCACGACCGGATGGCGCGCGATCACGTACGCCATCGCCTCGGACAGCGCGTCGGGGTCCAGGCGCCGGTCGAAGGTGAACCAGCTCTGCGCGACGTAGTGTCCGGCCGTGCCCGCCATCTGGGCCTGGAAGAACAGGCCCCGCTGGAGCGGAGTGACCGGTGCGGTGCGCTCGGCCGTGGCGGAGGCGTCCGCGATGTGCTCCAGGGCGGTGCGCCAGTGCCCGGTGATCTCCTCGGGTATGCCCCCGGCGAGGGTGAAGGCCGCGTGCAGGCATCCGGATACGTCGTCGGTCCAGGCGTTGACCTCGACGGCGTACGGGCTGCCCTGGTCGCCGCCGGTGAGGTGGAGGGCCCGGGACTCGCTGCCCCGGCCGAGGTAGTTGAAGAGCACCTGCGGGCGGGCGTCCAGCAGCGGGGCCGTCTGCGTGTCGAGGTACCGGAGCCGGCCGTAGGCGACGTGTTCGCGCTCGTCCGGCAGGCGTTCGGCGACCTCGCGCGCCGCCGCGACGGGGTCGGTGTGCGCCGTGAGCCGTACCGGTGCGATGGCGGTGAACCAGCCGACGGTACGGGAGTAGTCGTGGTGCTCCAGGGCCGGGACCCGGCCGTGCCGCTCCAGTTCGACGGCGAGATCGGTGGGCGCGGGCTGGATGCGTGTCAGCGCGGTGCGCAGCGCGCCGCACAGCAGTTCCGTGAGGCCCACGCCGAGGGCTGCGGGGGCGCTGCGGGTCACGCGGTCGCTCACCTCGGGGGCGAGCACGACCGTGGTCTCGCGCAGGTCCTGGACCTCGGGCAGCAGGGCGGGCGCCGCCAGCGTGGTGATCCAGTGTCCGAGGCCGGCGGCCCCCCGGCCGGACTGTACCGCCAGCGCCTCGGCGTACTCGGCGTAGGACGTGGTCGGCGGCGGCAGGGGCGCGCCGGCGAGGGCGGTGGCCAGGTCGTCGAGGAGGATCAGCCAGGACACCGTGTCGACGGCGAGGTGGTGGACGGTGACCACCAGGGTGCGGCTCGCCGCCAGCCAGGAGAACGCGATGACGTCCCCGGACTCGGGGTCGAGCCGTCCGGCGGCCTCGTTCGCCGCGGCCGTGGCGTCGGGGGCGTGGGTCGGTGTGACGGCGACCTCGCGGGCGGGTTCGGTGCTCAGGGTCCACACCCCGTGCTCGACGCGCAGCCGCAGCCGGAGGGCCGGGTGTGCGGCCACGACGGCTTTCGCGGCGCGCCGGACGCATGCGAGGTCGGTGCCCTCCGCCACCACCACCGCCCTGGCCTGGGCGAACCGGGTGAGCGAACCGCCCAGTTCGCGTCGGCGCAGGATGATCGGGGTGGCAGGCAGCGGGCCGTCCTCGCGGCGGGCCGGTGCGAAGGCGGCGGGCTGCGGGGTGTGGGTGGCCAGATGCTCGGCGAGCGCGCGCGGTGTCTTCAGCAGGAACACGTCCCGGGGGGCGATCCGCAGGCCGATCGCCCTGGCCCGGTTGATCACGGTGATGGCGACGATGCTGTCTCCCCCGGCGCCGAAGAAGTCGGTGTCGGCGTCCACGGCGACGCCGGGCAGCGTCCCGGCGAAGATACCGACCAGTGCGGTGAGTGCGGAGTCGCTCGTGGCCACCGGGGTGTCGTCCTGGGCGGCGCGCGCGGTCAGGGCCTTGCGGTCCAGCTTGCCGTTGACCGTCAGCGGCAGGGCGTCGGACGGCAGCACCCGGCCCGGCACCATGTGCACGGGGAGCTTGGCGGACAGCAGGGCGGTGAAGTCACCGGGCACCCGGCCCACGACGTGTGCGACGAGGTGGTCGCCGCTGTCCGCCACGGTGACGGCCGCGTCGACGACGCCGTCGAGCTCCCGCACGGCGGACTCCACCTCGCCGAGCTCGATGCGGAAGCCCTTGAGCTGCACCTGGTCGTCGGCGCGGCCGGTGAACTCCAGCTCGCCGTCGAGGGTGCGGCGGGCGAGGTCACCCGTGTGGTACATGCGGGAGCCGTCGGCCGCGAACGGGTTCGCCACGAAGCGGCCCGCGGTGAGTCCCGGCCGGCCCAGGTAGCCGAGCGCCACCTGGTCCCCGGCGACGTAGATGGCACCCACCCGGCCCGGCGGCACCGGCCGCAGCCGTTCGTCGAGCAGATGGACGGCCAGACCGGGGATCGGCCCGCCGATCGGGCTGACGTCGTCACCGGGGCCGAAGTCCTCGTCGGTCAGGACCCGGTGGGTGACGTGGACGGTGGTCTCGGTGATGCCGTACATGTTGACCAGTTCGGGCGCACGGGTGCCGTGCCGCTCGACCCAGCCGCGCAGCCGTCCCAGGTCCAGTGCCTCGCCCCCGAAGACGATCCTGCGCAGCGCCGTGACCGGTTCGGCGGCGAGCCGGTCGGCCTCGATGAACTGGTGGAACGCCGACGGGGTCTGGTTGAGCACGGTCACCCCGTGCTCGCGGACCAGCCGGTGGAAGTCGACCGGGGAACGGGTCAGCGCGTACTCCGGAACCAGCAGTTCACCGCCGTGCACCAAGGCGCCCCACAGCTCCCAGACGGCGAAGTCGAAGGAGAAGGAGTGGAACTGGACCCAGACGTCGTGCGGGCCGAAGTCCATGTCGGGCCGGGTGTTCGCGAGGAGCGTCACCACGGCGGAGTGCGGGACCGCGACGCCCTTGGGGCGGCCGGTCGAGCCGGAGGTGTAGATCACGTACGCGGGGTCGCGCCAACCGGCCTTGGGCCCGGTGGTGGTGGCCTGCGCCGGCGCCGGCTCCTCGCCCTGGACGAGCACCCGGGCCTCCACGCCCGCTCGGGCCAGCAGGCGGGTGAATCGGCCCTGGTGTTCGCGGTCGACGAGCACGACCTGCGGGGCGGCGTCGGCGAGGATGTACTCCAGCCGCTCGTCCGGGTAGGCCAGATCCAGCGGTACATACGCGCCACCCGCGGTGACGACCGCGACCAGGGCGACGACCTGCTCCAGGGAGCGCGGCAGGGCGACGGCGACCCGCGTGCCCGGCCCGGCCCCGGACGCGCACAGAACCGAAGCCAATTCGGTCTTCGAAGCGCTCAGTTGACCGTACGTCAGTGACCGGATGGTGCCGTCGAGGGCGCACTGGGTGACGGCGGTGGCTGCCGGGTCGCGGTCCGCGGCGGCGTCGAACAGCTCGCCCAGGGTCGCCGGGAAGACCGGCGCAGGGCTCCGGCCGTCCTCGGGGGCCAGGAGGTCGTCGACCGGGGTGTCCGGCCGTTCGAGCAGGCCGGTGAGGGTCCGGGTGAAGGTGTCCAGGATCGCCTCGGCGCTCTCCCGGCGCAGCAGCTCCTCGTCGTGGATCAGGCCGAAGCGAGGACGGCCGTCGGCGGCGCGTTCCACGACCAGCGTCAACGGGTAGTGCGGGGCGCCCTCGTTGACGATGTCGGTGATGACCAGTTCGTCGCCGGGTCCGCGCAGCGCGTCCACATCGGTCGCGACGTCGAACACCACGAGGGTGTCGAACAGCGGACCGGTGCCGGCCCGGCGGCCGATCCTGGCGAGCGAGACGTGCTGGTGCGCCAGCACCCTGCTCTGGTGTTCCCTCACCGAGGCGAGCAGCTCGCCCGCCGTGGTGTCCGCGGACCAACGGGCCCGCAGGGGAATCGTGTTGATGAACAGGCCGACCATGTCCCCGATGCCGGCCACCTCCGCGTCGCGCCCGGAGGCCGTGGAGCCGAACACGACGTCCCGGCCATGCAGGATTCCGCCCAGCGTCACCGCCCACGCGCTGTGCACGGCCACGCTCAGCGGCACCCCGGCCGACCGGGCGGCGGAGTCGATGTCGACGGCGGGCTCGACGGCGGTGTCGGCGAACCGCTCGGAGGGGGTGTGCCCCTCGGCCACCAGCGAGGGGCCGGGCAGACCGGCCAGCTCGTCGTGCCACACCCGGTCGCTCTCGTCCTGGTCTCGCCCGGCGAGCCAGGCCAGGTAGTCGCGGTAGCCGCCGAGCGGGTACACGCTCCCCGGCGTGTGGTATTCGGCGAGCAGCGCGCGGAGCATCGGCGGCACCGACCAGCCGTCGGCGACGATGTGGTGCACGGTCTGCACCAGGACGTTGCGGCCGGAGCCTGCGCGGATGAGCGTGTACCGCATCAACGGCCCGGCGGCCAGGTCGAATCCGGCGCGGCGGTCCCGCTCGGCGTGGTCGCGGATCTCCTCGTCCGTGAGGCCGGGGCGGTCCAGCGTGGTGAAGGGCGCCTGTGCGCCGCTCTCGACGACCGAGACGACCCGGCCGTCGGCGAGAGCGGTGAACCGGGCGGCCAGGTTGGGGTACAGGGTGAGCAGCCGGGTGGCCGCTGCCGCGAGCCGGTCGGCGTCCACCTCGCCGTCCAGCGTCAGGATCTGCTGCTCGACGTAGCTGCCGGTCGCGTCGTCGTCGAAGACCGAGTGGAAGTACAGGCCCTCCTGCAAGGGGGTCAGCGGCAGGACGTCCCGCAGCGCCGGGCCGTCCAGGTCGTCGACATCGGCCTGGGTGAGCCGCACCAGGGCGAAGTCGCTGGGCGTGTGGCCGCCTTCTTCGAGCGCGGCCAGGCCGGACAGGGCGGCCCGGAAGTACTCGCCGAGGGCGGTGATGTCCTCGTCGGTGAACATCCCCTCGGGCCAGGAGATGGTGGTGACCAGTTCGTATGCGCCGCTCGCGTCGGGTTCGGCGATGGCGTTGAACTCCAGGGCGCGCGGAAGTCGCATTCTTGGGTCGCGCTTCTCACCCAACTGACCTGTGATACCGGCCAGTTGCCAGTCGCCGGACGTGCCCGCGCCGAAGCGGCCCAGGTAGTTGAACAGCACCTGGGGTGCGGGTGCGGTCAGTCCGGTGTCGCTCAGGTAGCGCAGGGCGCCGTACGAGACGCCGTTGCCCGGCACTGCGGCGAGGTCCTCCTTGACCGCCTTGAGGGCAGCGGCCAAATACGCGGGGGCGGTGAAGTCGGCCGCGGCGCCGGGGTCGACGGTCACCGGAAACAGGGTGGTGAACCAGCCCACGGTCCGCGAGAGTTCCGGTTCGAACCCGGTCGCGTCCGCCACATGGCTTCCCTCGCGGCCGTGTCCCTCCAGTTCGATGTGGGCGAACGTCTGGTCCTGTCCCCGGTCGCGGCGCCACCGGGCGAGGGTGACGGCGAGCGCGGTCAGCAGTACGTCGTTGACGCCCGCGTGGAACTGTGCGGGGATCGTGCCGAGCAGCGCGGCGGTGTCCTCGGGGCCCACGGAGACGGCCCGCGTCCGCTCCCGGGCGACGGTGTCGGCCCCGGACGGCGCCCGTCGGCCCAGCGGTGCGTCGGCTGCCGGCAGGGGGCGCAGGAAGTGGGTGCGGTCGCGGTCGAAGGCCGCGCGGCCCAGCAGTTGTGTCCAGCGCCTGAACGACGTTCCCACGGGGGGAAGTTCGACCGGTGCGCCCGCGACGTACAGGCGCCAGGCCGTGGCCAGGTCGTCCATCAGGATCCGCCAGGACACACCGTCGATGACGACGTGGTGGGCGACCAGGACCAGTTGCCGTGCCTCGCGGCGCCACACGGCGCGCAGCATCACACCGTTGTCCGGGTCGAGCCCGCCTGTGGCGAGCTCCACGCACTGGGCCGGCGGCCGGTCGCTCTGCTGCCACCCGGCCGCGGCCCGTCCGGCCTCGGGAATGTCGAAGCTCCAGCGCTCGCCGCGCACCAGCCTGGCGCGCAGCATGTCGTGCCGCCCCAGCAGCGCGGCAAGGATCTCGTCCAGCGCGCCGGCGGTCAGCTCAGCCGGTGTGTTCAGCACGACGGACTGCACGAAGCCGTCGATCGCGTCCGTGGTCCGGCCGAGCCACTGCACGATGGGCGATCCCACGACGGAGCCGGTCGCGACGTCGCCGTGGTCCACGGCGAAGACGTCCTCGCGGCTCGCCACCGCGGCCAGCGCTCCGAGGACGCTGTGGGTGAAGATCTGCCGTGCGGTGACGTGGAGTCCGGCCTCCCGCAGCGCGCTCAGCAGTGAGATCGCCAGAATGCTGTCTCCGCCGAGCTGGAAGAAGTCCTGGTCGACCCCGGCCTTCTCCAGCCGCAGCACCGCCGCGACGGCCGCGCACACCACCCGCTCGTTCTCGGTGGCGGGCGCCACGACGGAGCCCGTGCCGGTCTCGGGTTCCGGCAGGGCGCCCCGGTCGAGCTTGCCGTTCGCGGTGAGCGGGAACTCCTTCATCACGACGAGGTGGGCGGGCACCATGTACTCCACCATGTGCCGGGCGGCCCATTCCCGGACCTCGTCCGCCCGCAGCTCCTCGTGGCCGGCGGCCGGGATCACGTACCCGACCAGGTAGGTGCCGCCCGACGTGTTCTTCTTCGCGACGACGCAGGTGTGCCGCACGCCGGGGTGTTCGGCGAGGCCGACCTCGACGTCCTCGATCTCCAGCCGCATGCCGCGGATCTTGATCTGGTTGTCGGCGCGGCCGAGGAAGTCCAGCGACCCGTCCGGGGCGAACCGCGCCAGGTCGCCGGTCCGGTACAGCCGGGACCCGTCGTCGGCGAAGGGGTTCGCCACGAACCGGGAGGCGGTCAGACCGGGTGCGTTGACGTACCCGCGTCCCAGCAGGAGCCCACCCACGTACAGTTCGCCGCCGACCCCGACCGGGACCGGGCGCAGCTCGTCGTCCAGCACGTACAGCTGGGTGTTGGGGTTGGCCCTGCCGATCGATGTCGACAGGCGTTCGGCCTCGCCCCGGTAGACGACGTGGGAGACACCGATGGTCGTCTCGGCCGGGCCGTAGCCGTGGTACAGGGGGATGCCGAGCCGGGCACGGAACCGCTCGTACAGCTCCGGGGTCAGCACCTCGCCGCCGCACCAGACGTGCCGCAGGCTGTCCAGGCGGCCGGAGTCGCCCGCGATCTCCAGCAGCACGTCCAGCATGGACGACACCAGGTAGGTGAAGGTGACGCGCTGCTCGGCGATCACGCTCAGCAGGTGGTGCGGGTCGCGTTCGCCGCCGGGCCGCAGGATCACCAGCCTGCCGCCGGAGACCAGGGGCAGGAAGATCTCGTTGATGGAGATGTCGAAGGACAACGGTGCCTTGAACAGCGAGGCGTCGTCGTGGCCGAAGCGCAGGATCTCGTCGACCTGCCACAGCAGGCGCTCGCTGATCGCCTCGTGCCGGATCATGGCGCCCTTGGGCCGTCCGGTCGAACCGGACGTGAAGATCACGTACGCGAGGGCCGTGCCGGGGACGGCCGTCCGAGGCCCCTCGGTGGGGTGGCCGCCGAACCGCCAGTCGTCGAGGTCGACGGCCACGGCGTCCGGTTCATCCGGACCGTGCTCGCCGGAGTCGTTGAGCTGGAGCACGACCCGGGCGTCCTCGACGACGACGGCGCGGCGCGCCGCGGGCCACTGCGGGTCGAGCGGCACGAACGCGCACGTGGCCCGGAGCACGGCGAGGAGTCCGATGACCATGCCGGCGGAACGGCCGAGCGAGATCCCGACGACCTGCTCGGGGCCGAGGCCGCGTTCGATCAGGTGGTGGGCCAACTGGGCTGAGTATTCGTCTGCTTGACGGTACGTCAGGGTGTGATGCTCGTCGACGATCGCGATGGCGTCCGGCCTGGCGTGTGCCTGCTCGCGGAACATCTCCATGATGGTCGGGCGGACCCGGTCGGCCCGGTTGTCGTTCCACTCGGCCAGGGCTTCGAGCCTCGCCGCCACGCCGGACGGGCCGATGGTGCCGAGGGGGCGGTCCGGGAAGTCGGCCAGGTCGTCCAGTGCGAGCTGCGCGTCGGCCGGGCCGGCGCCGTCGGGAACGGCGATGCTCCAGCCGTCCGCGACCGGCTCCCAGCCACCGCTCCCGGCACCGCCGTTGTCGACCCACCCGAGGACATCGGTGAACAGTGTGCCGGGGGTGAGGTCCATGCCGTCGGGACCGAGGCCGGTCGCCCAGTACGACAGCCCGATGGCACAGGCTTCGGCGATGGTCCGGTCATCGTAGTCGCCGGTTCGCCGGCGCACGCCGGCCAGGCTGGCGGGAGACAGCAGTACGCAAGGAACGCTCGGTTCCGTCATCGAAGACTCAGCATCCTTCCACGGCATGCAAGTTGACCCAACCTGACTCCGGTTCACCCGACTCGGGATCACCTGGGGCGTGTTTCGAAAGTGGCGTCGTCCGCCCGGAGGGCGGGGCCGGGGGCGCCCGGTGCGTGCGCTCGCAAGGCGGAGGGAGGAGAGCGCAGCGGGCTGCGCCGACGACCGACAACGCGGCGAGCGATGGGCTCTCCCCTGCTCGAGCGAAGCCGAGAGCTCGGGGTGGTGCCGGACGCCCCCGACCCGGCGGGACCTTCGGAGACACGCCCTAACTGCCCTCGCGCCAGGCGCGCCACAGACGCGCGTACTGACCGCCCAGGGCCACCAGTTCCCCGTGCGTTCCCTCCTCCACCACGCGCCCCGCGGAGAGCACGGCGATCCGGTCCGCCGCCATCGCCTGGGTGAGCCGGTGCGCCACGAACAGCGTGGTCCGGCCCGAGCACGCGGCAAGCACGGCCCGCTCCAGCTCGGCGGCGCCCTCGCTGCCCGCCTCGGCGGTCGACTCGTCGAGCACCACCACCGGCGCACGGCCCAGAACCAGCCGGGCCAGGGCGATCTGGGCGACCTTGGTGACATCCAGGCGCTCGCCGCCCTCGCCGACCGTGGTGTTCAGCCCGTCGGGCAGCAGCTCGACCCACTCGCCCGCGCCGACCGTGCGCAAGGCATCCATCAGCTCGGCGTCGCCCGCCCCGGGTGCGGCGAGCCGCAGATCGTCGGCGAGCGGCCCGGAGAACACATGGGTCTCCTGCGTCAGGATGCTCACCAGGGCCCGCGCCCCGGCTTCGTCCAGACCGGCGAGGTCGTGCGGACCGATGCGTACCGAACCGGACTTCGGGGTCCCGATGCCGGCGATCAGCGCGGCCAGAGTCGACTTGCCGGCACCCGTCGCCCCCACCAGGGCCAGCGAACCACCGGCCGGGACGGACAGGTTCACGTCCCGCAGGACCGGTTCCTCGGTGTCGGGATAGCTGAAGGTCAGCGCCTCCACCGTCACCGGGTACGGCCCGGCGCCGGCCTGCGCGACGGACACGTCGCCCACCAGCCGGTCCTCCGCGGGCTCCCCCAGCACCCCGACCAGACGGGTGAGACTCGCGCCCGACTTCTGCGCCTCGTCGAAGGTGAACATGATGGCGCCCAGCGGGGTGAACAGCCGGTGGAACATCAGCGGGGCCGCCGAGACCTCGCCCAGGCTGGCGGCGTCGGCCTCCAGCAGGGCGTACCCCACCACCACGATCAGGACCAGCCCGATGAACTCGGCGCGGTTCTCCCTGCCGACGAACCGCCCGAAGAGGCGGAACACATCGATGCCGAGATCGCGCACCCGCCACGACTCGCGGGTGACCTTCTCGCGGACGGCGTCCTCCAGGCGGTACGCCCGGACCGTGTCGATCCCGTTCAGACCGCTGATCAACGCCTGGGCGCGGTCGGCCTGGGCGGCCCGCTGCTTCCGGTAGAGCGGTGCGGACCTCGGCAGGTACCACCGCAGCGCCAGCCCGTACGCGGGCAGCGCGCCGGCGCCCGCCAGGCCGAGCCGCCAGTCCAGTCCGAACATGCCCGCCGTGGCGATGACGACCAGCACACCTGCGGAGAACACCGTGGGGACGGCGGACCGGATGCCCTTGGACAGCACGGCCACGTCGTCGCCGACCCGGGACAGCACATCGCCCCGGCCGACCTGCTCGACGCGTGCGCTCGGCATCCCCAGCACGGCGCGGACGGCGCCTTCCCGCAGCCGGGCGAGCAGATCCGCCCCCAGCCGCCCGATCAGGTACGTCGACACGGCGGTGGCTGCCGCGCCGAGCAGCGCGGCAGCCACCATCAGCACCCCGACCCTGACGAGCACCGAGCGCGATTCGCCCTCGGTCACTCCGTCGACCACCTGGCTCAGCAGGAGGACGGGGAGCACCTGGAGCGCCGCCCCGGCCACCGTGGTGAGCAGGGTGGAGGCCGTCAGCCACGGGGCCCGGCGGCAGTGCGCCGCGACCCACCCGGCGGCCTCACCCCCGGTCGCCGTGCGCAGCTGCCGAGAGCACGCACCGGACGCCGCTCCTTGACGGGCGAACGTTGCCTGCCGCGGCACTAGCCGACCGACTTGACGAGTTCGTCGATCGCGTAGGGCAACGACAGCAGGGTGCCCTGGGACATGGCCGCGCCGACCGCCGGACCCTCGCTGTCCAGCAGGTAGGACACCTTGCCGTCCCTGACCGCGGACAGGTTGGTGAACAGCTCGAACTTCTTCAGCGCTTCCGTGTCCGCCTTGTCGTTGATGACGAAGATGCGGTCGACGTCGACCAGGTCGACGCGCTCGGGGGACAGCGTGGTGAAGAACTTGCCGTCCGCGATCGTGTCGATCTCGGTCTGGTACGTGAAGCCGATGCCCGTCGTCAGCCGCCCGCGCACATCGGTGGAGGTGAACGGTGCGACGGAGTCCTTGTACCAGGAGAGCGCCACGGCGGTCTTGTCGGCGAACTCCGGGTGCGCCTTCTTGGCCGCGTCGAGCTTGTCCTGGATGCCCTGCACCAGCTCGGTGCCCTCGCGCTCCTTGCCGAGCGCCTTGGCGATGTGTACGGCGTTGTCCTGCCACGGAGCGCTGAAGGGCTCCTTCTCCCCCTTGGTGCGGCCCACCGTCGGGGCGATCCTGGAGAGCTTCTCGTAGGCGGCCTTGTCGATCTCGGAGTAGACCGCGACGATCAGGTCCGGACGCAGGGAGGCGATCTTCTCGTAATTGGGGCCCGAGTCACCGTTGTTCATGACGACCTCGGGGCGGGTGTCGCCCCACTTGTCCTTCACCCAGGGCCACTGGGTGTTGATGTCGGGGGACTTGCCCGCCGGGTTCGGGTACTGGTCGACCATGCCGACCGGCTTGATGCCGAGCGCCAGGACGGCCTGGTCGTCCGTGTAGCCGACGGAGACGACGCGCTGGGGAGCCTTGGTGATCTCCGTGGATCCGAATGCGTGCTCCACGGTGACCGGGAACGCGCCGGCGGCCGCAGCCGGGTTGGCGTCGCTCTTCCTGTCCTCCGAGTCGGAACCGCATCCCGCGAGGAGACCGACACCGAGGGCCGTGGCGGACAGCGTCGCCGCCACCCGCCGCCAGGGCTTCACAAGCGTCGTTCGATGGAGAAGCATCCGGAATCCCTTGCTTTCACACAGTCCGCCGCACCTCTTCATAAGGGCAGCCAAACCTTACCTTGCATAAGTGAGGGTAGCCTAGCCTAACCAGACAAATTCCCTCCGTCGGCCACGAGTTGAGCTCTCGGCCGCACTCATGACCGTCAGAACAGCCCCTGCGGATCCAGCCGTACGTGCGTGCGTCCGATCGGCACGATGAGCGGCCGGTCCCCCACCGGGTCGTCGATCACCATGGCGCGCAGCCCGAACGCCTCGTCCAGCAACTCGGCGGTGATCACGTCACGCGGGTGCCCCTGCGCCAGGACGGATCCCGCCCGCATCACGATGAGGTTGTCGCTGTACCGCGTGGCCATATTCAGGTCGTGCAGCACCATGACCACGGTCCGCCCCGACTCGTGCAGATCGTCCACCAGATCGAGTACGTCGATCGCGTGCGCCAGGTCCAGATAGGTGGTCGGCTCGTCCAGCAGCAGCAGGTCGGTGCCCTGGGCCAGGGTCATCGAGATCCAGACGCGCTGGCGCTGCCCGCCGGACAGCGAGTCGACCGGGCGGTCCGCCAGCTCCAGGACCCCGGTCATGGCCAGCGCGCGCTCCACCACACCGGCGTCGTCCGAGGACCACTGCCGCAGCCAACTCTGGTGCGGATGGCGCCCCCTGGCGACCAGGTCGGCCACCGTCAGCCCGTCCGGCGCGACCGGCGCCTGCGGCAGCAGGCCGAGCTTCTTCGCCACGTCCCTGGTCCTGAGCCGAGCGATGTCCTCGCCGTCCAGTACGACCGAGCCACAGGCCGGCTTGAGCAGCCGGGTCAGGGTGCGCAACAGGGTCGACTTTCCACAGCCGTTGGGACCGATGATCGTGGTGATCACCCCCGGGGGGATCGTCACGTCGAGATCGTCGATGACCGTCCGGCCGCCGTACCCGACCGTGACGCCCCTGGCCGCCAGCCGCGGGATCCCCTCGACTCCGGTCTCCCGCACCGTCCCGGCCTCGGCCTCGGTGATGAACTGAGCGGCCACGAGCCCCCCTTGGTTGGATTCGCCTTGATTTCTCACCGTCTACCTCAGGTTCGCCCGCACCAGCAGATACACGAGGAACGGGCCGCCGATCGCGGCGGTGACCACGCCGACCGGCAGAGTGACCGGCAGCGCCGTGCGCGCGACCAGGTCCGAGCCGATCAGCAGCAGCGCCCCCACCAGGCCGGACGCCACCATCGGCGGCGTCGGGAACCTCACCAGACGCATCGCCACCTGCGGCGCCACCAGAGCGACGAACGGAACCGGGCCCGCCGCGCTCACCGCCACCGCGGCCAGCAGCACCGCGCACAGCAGCAGGACCGCCCGCACCCGCGCATACCGGACGCCCAGACCGGCGGCGACCTCGTCACCGAGGTGCATCGGCCTGAACTGGAACGCGGCAGCGGCCACCACGACGACGAGGACGGCCGTGCACCGGAGCGCCACCTCGATCTCGTCCCACGACCGGTCGGCCAGCGAACCGACCAGCCACGCCTGGGCCCTGGCCACGTCCCTGATGTCGGCCTGGACCAGCAGCCAGGTCGTGATCGCCTCCATCACGGCGCTCACCGAGATGCCGATGAGGATGAGCCGGAAGCCGTCGATCCCGCGCCGCCACGCCAGGAAGTACACCAGCAGCCCCGTGCCGAGACCGCCCGCGAGCGCCGCCGCGGGCAGTCCCACCGAGCCGACGACCGCCGCGGCGGTGCCCCCCGACATCGTCACCAGGAAAACCGCGACCGCGCCGGCTCCCCCGGTGATGCCCAGGATGTCCGGGCTGGCGAGCGGGTTGCGCGCGACGGACTGCGTGATCGCCCCGGACACCCCCAGCGCGATCCCCACGACGAGACCGGCCAGCGCACGCGGCATCCGCAGATCCATGACCACGAACTCGTCGACCTGTTCGCCCCGGCCGAGGATCGTGGCGATCACCCGGGACAGGCCGATGGGGAAGTCCCCGACGCCGATGGAGAGGCAGAACACCAGGAAGGTCGCCGTCGCCAGCACCACCGTGACCAGGACCGGCCAGGGCCGCCATACGAACGACACCTGCCCGAACCGCACGCCCGGCGCCACCGATGGGTTCACTTCTGTCCCGTTCATGCGTTCCTGAACTTTCCGCGCCACACGAGAATCGCGAAGAACGGGGCGCCGAGGAGAGCGACCACCACACCCGCGTCCAGCTCACCCGGCCGCACCACCAGACGCCCCACGATGTCGCAGACCAGCAGGACGACGGCCCCGAGCAGCCCCGCGTACGGCACCAGCCAGCGGTAGTCCGGCCCGGTGAGGTACCGGGCCACATGGGCCACCATCAGCCCGAGGAACGCGATGGGGCCGCAGGCCGCAGTGGCCGCCCCGGCCAGCAGGGTGACGGCCACGATGCCGATGGTCCGGCTCAGCGCGATGTTCACGCCCAGCCCCCGTGCCACGTCGTCGCCCAGGTTGAGCAGATTGAGGGCGGGCAGGGTGATCAGCGCCAGTACCAGTCCGACCGCGATGAACACGGTCACCGGCCGGATGACGTCGAACCCGGCACCGGCCACGGAGCCCGCGTTCCAGAACCGCAGCGCGTTCAGCGACTTCTGGTCGGACAGCGCGACCGCCGTGGTCATCGCGGCGAGGAACACCGTGATCCCCTGCCCTGCCAGGGCGAGCGTCAGCGGATTGCCCGCCCCCCGGCCGATGCTCGCGAGGCCGAAGACGACGACGCCGGCAACAGCCGCCCCCACGAAGGCGAACCAGACGTACTGGAAAGGGTCGGCGAAGCCGAACACGGCGATCACCGACACCACGGCGAACGAGGCGCCGGCGTTCACTCCCAACAGGCCCGTATCGGCGATCGGGTTGCGTGTGTACCCCTGGATCAGCGCACCGCCGGTCCCCAGAGCGATGCCCGCGACGATCGCGAGCACCGTCCGGGGCACCCGCACGGTCTGCACGATGAGCCTGATCTCGGTGAGCCGCCGGTCGGATTCGGGTGCGGCGAACAGTCCGTGCCAGACCTCGGCAGGACTCAGCGCGCGGGCGCCGACGGCCAGGGACACCGCCGCGGCGCTCACCAGGACCGCCACGAGGACGAGCAGACCCACAAGCCGCCGCCGACGGGCCCCTGTTGTCCCCCCGGGGGCAGCACGCTCAACTGCAGTCGTGCGCATGTCGGCGTTCGTTATCCCTTTGTCCCGGTGCCGTCGGCGACCGGCCGGGCCTCGTCGGAGGCGGACCTGGCTCCCCGGTCGAGCAACGAGTCCAGGATCTCGCCGACGCGTACCGCGGTGTTGGACAGCAGGGACGTCGTGATGCCGTGCGTGTGCTCGGTGCCGCCCTGGAGGTAGATGCCGCAGCGCAGATCGGGGCCGGTCGAGACGCGGTAGTCGCGCTCGACGCGCACGCGGCCCTCGTCGTCGCGCCGGCAGCGGTCGGCGACCTCGCCGAGCAGACCGAGCGGGTCGGCGGGGCTGTAACCGGTGGCGAACACCACGACATCGGCGTCCAGGTGCGTCTCCTCACCCGTCACCAGGGACTTCACGGTGGTGCGTACGCTCTCGGGTGTCTCCTCGACATCGCTGACCCGGGACACGTTGAGGAAGCGCAGCCGTTCGGTGCCCAGGACCTTCTCCTGGTACATCTGCCGGTACAGGTCGTCGATCAGGTCGATGTCCACCACCGAGTAGTTGGTGTTGCCGTGATAGGCCATCAGCCGGTTCTTGACGCTGTCGGGCGCGCTGAAGTAGTCGTCGACCGCCCCGGGGTCGAAGATCCGGTTGGCGAAGCTGCTGTCGTCGGCGGGGCTGTAGCCGTAGCGGGAGAAGACCGCGCAGACCTCGGCCCCGGGGAAGCGGCGATGCAGGTACGCGACGTTCTCCGCGGCGCTCTGTCCGGCGCCCACGACGACGAACCGCCGGGGCGAGCCGCCCTCCAGCCCGTCGACCTTGTGCAGCAGCTCGGAGTTGTGCCAGACGCGGTCACCGCGCTCGACGCCCGCCGGCAGGAGGGGGCGCAGCCCGGTGCCGATGACGAGGTTGCGGGCCCGGTGGACCTCCAGCCCCTCCTCCGACCGGACGGTCACGTCCAGGTACTCCACGACACCGTCGTGGACGAAGGGCGTGACGGAGACGACCTCGTGGCCGTAGGAGACCATGTCGTCGACCTTGGCCGCGGCCCACTCGAAGTAGTCGTGGAACTCCACCCGCAGCGGGAAGAGGTTCTTGTGGTTGATGAAGTCGATCAGCCGGCCCTTGCTCTGCAGATAGCAGAGGAAGCTGAACTCGCTGGCCGGGTTCCGGAGCGTCACCAGGTCCTTGAGGAAGGAGACCTGCATGGTCGCGTCGTCGATCAGCATGCCGCGGTGCCAGCCGAAGCTCCGCTGCTGCTCGAAGAAGTGAGCGGTGACCGGCTCCTGCCTGCCGACGCCTGAGTTGTGCTCGCTCAGCGCAATCGCCATGGCCACATTGGAAGGGCCGAAGCCGATCCCGATCAGGTCGTGGACCAGTGGTGCGTCGCCAGGAAGAACCTGTGACATGTCACTCCCATCGTGCGGGAAAGCCGCCTATCAGGCGTGGGGAAGGTACGAAAGGCGGGCACGTCGACAGAGCCGCCCAGAAAACTTAGGTGAGCCTAAGCTAATCAAGCGGGGTTGTCGATAGACCGACCCACCGCGAATGCACTGACAGACCGTCAAGCGTGTTCCGAGATCACCCTGTTGCAAACTAAGGTAAGCCTTGCTTTACTTGCCGCCGATCCATTCCTGCCCTGAGGAGGAACCCCATGCGGGTCGTCATGTTCGGTTACCAGACCTGGGGCCATCGCACCCTGCAAGCCCTCCTGGACTCCGAGCACCAGGTGGTTCTGGTCGTGACGCACCCCAAGAGCGAGCACGCGTACGAGAAGATCTGGAGCGATTCCGTCGCCGACCTCGCCGAGGAGCACGGCGTCCCGGTGCTGATCCGCAACCGTCCGGACGACGAGGAGCTGTTCGAACGCCTCAAGGCGGCCGCCCCGGACATCATCGTGGCCAACAACTGGCGGACGTGGATCCCGCCGCGGATCTTCGGCCTCCCCCGCCACGGCACGCTGAACGTGCACGATTCGCTGCTGCCGAAGTACGCCGGCTTCTCCCCGCTGATCTGGGCCCTGATCAACGGCGAGTCCGAGGTGGGCGTCACCGCGCACATGATGGACGTCGAGCTCGACGCCGGCGACATCGTCCGCCAGGAGGCGGTTCCGGTCGGTCCGGCGGACACCGCCACCGACCTCTTCCACAAGACCGTCGGCCTCATCGCCCCGGTCACCGTCGGCGCACTCGACCTGATCGCCGGCGGGCAGACGGAGTTCACCAAGCAGGACCGCTCCCTGGCGAGCTTCTTCCACAAGCGGTCCGCCGAGGACATCCGCATCGACTGGAACTGGCCGGCAGAGGACCTCGAACGTCTGGTCCGCGCCCAGTCCGAGCCGTACCCCAGCGCCTTCACCTTCCACAAGGGCAGGCGCCTTGAGGTCCTCGCCGCGGTGGTGTCCCAGAACCGCTACGGCGGTACACCCGGCCGCATCTTCTACCGCGAGGGCGAAGGCGTGGTGATCGTCGCCGGAGCCGACGCCCGCACCGGCCGCAACCACGGCCTGGCCCTCACACGCGTACGGACCGAGAACGGCCGGGAGATGCCCGCGACGGAGTACTTCACCTCCATGGGCGGCTACCTGACCGACCGAACCTGACGCTCCGTCATCTCCATGGTTCCGGGGCGCCTCCCACGGGCCCGATGGCCGGGACCATGGAAGCGGTCCCTGAGTTCTGGGGCCTGCCGCCGCGGTTCATGCCGGAAACCGCACCCGCCTCGGGGGTGCGCTCATCCACTCGTGCGCCGGCCTCGCGGGTTGCTTCTCGCTCCGGTTCCTCGCTGCCGTCAGGGCGGACACCGGTTCCTGCGGCACCGGCCTGTCCGTCGTCTCCGGCGTGGAACTCGTAGCGGTGGCACCGGTCGCCCCCTGATCCGTCCGGGACCGGCCGGATCAGGGGGTCGCCGCGGACACGACGTAGACGACGGGGTTCATCGGATCGGTCATGTTCACCGTGATGTCCTGGGTGGGCCGCGGGTCCTCGTTGGTGTGCGTGGTGCCCGCCCATTCGACCCCGGGGCCGAACTTCCAGCCCGAGACCTCCTGGTCGCGATCGCTGATGGTCACCTTGCCGGTCTCCAGGTCGGAGCGCCCGCTGCCCATCCGGCCGAGGAAGCGGTCCAGCCCGGCGGACGTGGTGCGGAACTCCACGTACAGCCGGCTGGCCTTCCAGTTGTTGGTCTCGTAGTACTGCACGTCCTGGGAATTGCCGGGCATCGGCAGTTCGTAGATCCGGCGCTGCATCCGGGACGGCCAGCCCTCCTGGAGCCCCTGCGCGGCGGCCTCGGCCTCCTTGTTCTGGCCGGAGCGGCGGCTCTGTCCGGCGGAGATCAGCAAATAGCCGGCCGGGATACCGATGAGCAGCACGATGATGGTCGCCGTGATCAGCCGGCGGTAGATCATCCGGCGCCGGTCCTGCGGCGGCCGCCCGTCGTCGGGCGGCGAGGACTGACGCGGCAGGACGGGGTGCTCGGCTGCGGTCATGTGTCTGGGGATCCCTAGGAGGTGCGGGTATTGCGCGTGTTACGGATGGTGCTCGCGGCCTGGTCGTAGATCTGGGCGTACCGCTCGTGACGCTCGACGCGGCGACGGTTGGTACGGCGGAATCTGCGGGCCACCAGCCGGGCCAGGTCCGCGGCGCCGACCATACCCGCCTCCGGGCCGAGCTGTGCCTTGGCGATCCGGGCCTCGGGCCGGTAGCCGCGACCGGTGAGATGACGCTTGAAGGCGTCCCTGGCGGGGCTGATGAGCAGGTCGTCGGCGGCGCTGACACCGCCCCCGATGACGAAGCAGGAAGGGTCGAGCGCGGCAGCCAGGTTGGCGATGCCCACACCGAGCCACTGGCCGATGTCCTGGAGCAGCTCGACGCACATCGCGTCGCCCTCGCGGGCCAGTTCGGTGATCAGCGGACCGGTGATGTCGGGGATGTTGCCCTTGACCCGCTCGATGATTCCCTGGGCCACCGGGGAGTCCGCGGCGGCCAGCTCCTTGGCCTCCCGGACGAGCGCGTTGCCGGAGCTGTACTGCTCCCAGCAGCCGCGGTTCCCGCAGGGGCAGCGGTGGCCCCCGGGCACCACCTGCATGTGGCCGAACTCACCGGCGACGCCGTACTTGCCGCGCTTGACCTGGCCGTCCTCCAGGATCGCGCCGCCGATGCCGGTGCCGAGCGTGATCATGACGAGGTGGTCCTCGCCGCGGCCGGCGCCGAAGCGCCACTCGGCCCAGGCGGCGGTGTTGGCGTCGTTGTCGACCATGACGGGGACGACCAGGCGGGAGGCGAGGGCGTCGCGCAGGGGTTCGTCGCGCCAGGCGAGGTGCGGGGCGAAGAGCACCCTGGAGCGGTCCGCGTCGACCCATCCGGCCGCGCCGATTCCCACGGCGTGCACATCGTGCCGGTCGGAGAGGTCCAGGACCAGCTCGACGATGGTGTCCTCGACGACCTTGGGGCTCTTGGACTTGTCCGGCGTCTCGGTGCGCAGCTGCTCCAGGATGTTGCCGTCCGCGTCGACGACGCCCGCCATCACCTTCGTACCGCCGATGTCGATGCCGACGGTGGGAACCCGCGGGGCCGTGAGGTGCGAGCGCCGCTCCCGGGTGCCCACGGTCCGCAGGACGGTGGCGCGGGCGGAGCCGCGGTGTGTGAAGTCGCGGTACGTGCTCATCGTCCCTGCGGGGTCTGGGGGAGCCGGGCGGTACTCCCGGCGGCGGACTGCGCCCGTCGGGCTCGATTCTGCCACTGCCGGGGCGCCGGGGCTGGCGGACCGTGGGTACGGGGCCGGTCCCGGCCGGGGGCTACTCGGGCTTGCGGGGGACCGGATGACCGCCGAGACGGGTAGGCGCGGGGGCCCGTTCCAGCTCGTGGCTGAGCTCCTCCAGCTCGCTGCCGCCCGCCATCTGGCGGGTCAGCTCGTCCAGCGTGACGCTCGCCCTGGTGTGGCTGCCCGACATCGCGCCGCGCTTCAGCAGCACGAAACGGTCACCGACCAGATACGCGTGGTGCGGGTTGTGCGTGATGAGAACCACGCCCAGACCCGCGTCGCGGGCGGCCGCGACGTACTTCAGCACGACCCCGGACTGCTTGACGCCGAGCGCGGCGGTGGGCTCGTCCAGGACGAGGACCTTGGCACCGAAGTAGACGGCCCGCGCGATGGCGACGCACTGGCGCTCGCCGCCGGAGAGGGTGCCGATCGGCTGGTCGACGTCGCGCAGGTCGATACCCATGCGCAGCAGCTCGGAGCGAGTGGTCTCGCGCATCAGCCGTACGTCGAGGCGCTTGAAGGGGCCGGAGCCGGTGGTCGGCTCGGAGCCGAGGAAGAAGTTGCGCCAGACCGGCATCAGGGGGACGACGGCCAGGTCCTGGTACACCGTGGCGATGCCGCGGTCCAGGGCGTCGCGCGGGTTGGCGAGGGTGGTCTCCTCGCCGTCGATGAGGACGGTCCCGGCGTCGTGCCGGTGCAGCCCGGAGATGATCTTGATCAGGGTGGACTTGCCGGCGCCGTTGTCACCGAGCACGCAGGAGATCTCGCCCGCGTGGACCTCCAGCGAGACGTCCGTCAGGGCCTTGATGTTGCCGTAGTACTTGCTGACGTGGTCCAGCTCGACGAGCGCCCGGTGGGGCGCCTCCTGGCCGGCCGGTGCCTTGGGGGCCGTCATTTCGTCGCCTCCGCGCGCTTGCGTACCCATGCGTTGAGCAGGGTGGCCAGGAGCAGCATGGCTCCGAGGAAGAACTTGAACCAGTCCGGGTTCCACTCCGCGTACACGATGCCCTTGCTGGTCATGCCGAAGATGAAGGCACCGACCGCGGAGCCGATCGCGGAGCCGTAGCCGCCGGTGATCAGACAGCCGCCGATGACGGCCGCGATGATGTAGATCAGTTCGTTGCCGACGCCCTCGCCGGACTGCACCACGTCGAACGAGAACAGCAGGTGCTGGCCGGAGACCCAGGCGGCGAAGGCGACCCCGAGGTAGAGCCCGATCTTGGTGCGGACCACCGGGACGCCGACCGCGCGGGCCGCGTCGGCCTCGCCGCCGACGGCGTAGATCCAGTTGCCGAAGCGGGTGCGGAGCAGGATCCAGGTGGCGATCGCGACGAGTACGGCCCACCACAGGATGGTGACCTTGAACTCGACGCCGCCGACGGTCCACTGCGAGGCGAAGACCTTGCGGGCCGAGTCGAAGCCCTCCATGTCGCCGATGGCCTTGGTGGACACGGTCCCGCTGATGAGCTTGGTGAAGCCCAGATTGAGGCCGGTCAGCATCAGGAACGTGCCGAGCGTGATGATGAAGCTCGGCAGTTTGGTGCGGGTCAGCATGAAGCCGTTGAACGCCCCGATGGCCAGGGTGACCAGCAGTGAGACGAAGACGCCGACCCAGACGTTGGCCGTCATCTGATAGCTGAACATCGACGAGATCAGCGCGGAGCTGGTGACCAGCACACCGGCGGAGAGGTCGAACTCGCCGCCGATCATCAGCAGCGCCACCGGCGCGGCCATGATCCCGATCGTCGAGGCCGCGTAGAGCACCGTGCCGAGGCTGGAGGCGCGCAGGAAGCTGTCGGCGACGATCGAGAAGAAGACGAAGACGGCCGCGGCACCGACCACCGAGCCGAGCTCGGGGCGGCCGAGCAGCCTGCGCAGCGGTGAGGTGCGCATCAGCCGCTCGTCCGCCCCGGCCGGGGCGGACGGTCCGGCGATCGTGCTCATCGGGTCCCCCGCTTCGTGTACTGGGCGAGTTCGGCAGCGTCCTTCGAGGTGATGATCTGCGGTCCGGTGAGGACCGGGCGGCCGCCACCGAGCACATTGCCGTTGTAGCGGTAGAGCCAGAGCAGGTCGACCGCCTCGTACCCCTGGAGGTAGGGCTGCTGGTCGACCGCGAAGCCGAGGGTCTTGTCCTGGAGGGCCGTGGCGACCTTGGCGTTCAGGTCGAAGGTGTCGATCTCGGCCTTGCTGCCCGCGGTCGTCTTCGCCTTGACGGCGGCGTCCGCGAACGGCGCGCCGAGGGTGACGACCGCGTCGATGCTCTTGTCGGCCTGGAGCTTGGCCTCGATGGACGCCTGGACGTCGGGCATGCTGGTGCCCTCGACGTACAGGTTCTGCATCTGTCCGTCGAAGGTCTTCTTCGCTCCGGCGCAGCGCTGCTCGTGACCGACGTTGCCCTGCTCGTGCAGGATGCAGAGCGCCTTCTTGCGGCCCCGTGCGTTGAGCTCCTCGCCGACCGCCTCGCCCGCGATGGACTCGTCCTGGCCGATGTGGGCGAGCGCGCCGAACCGCTCGGACTCCGCGGAGCCCGAGTTCACCGTGATCACCGGGATGCCGGCCTTGGTGGCCTTGGCCACGACGTCCTTCATGGCATCGGGCTTGGCGAGGGTGACGATCAACCCGTCGACCTTCTGGTCGATGGCGGCCTGCACGAGCTGGGCCTGCTGCTGCGCCTCGTCGCTGTGCGAGTACAGGAACTTGATGTTGTCCTTGGCGGCCGCCTGCTCGGCACCACGCTGGACGATGTCCCAGAAGGTGTCCCCGTCGCCCGAGTGGGTGACCATGGCGAAGGTCCAGCGGGGCGTGTCCACCACGGGCCGGCCCTCGGCGGCGGCACGGGCCTCGCGCTCCTCCGCCCGCTTGCCACCGGTGCTGCTGCATCCCACGAGGGAGGCCCCGAGCACCGCCGCAAGCACGGCGCCCATCGCACGTACCCCTGTCCGAACCCTTGCCACGACGCCGTGCCCTTCTTGTGCTGCTCGCTGTGCTGCCAGGTGGGGCCGGGGATGGTACACACCCGGCCCGGCTGGCCAAGTATCCCCGAGCGGTCGGCGGCGCCGCCCGGCAGGGGCGGGACGCGTGTGTCGGCACCGGGTGCGCACCGGGGTGTCCGGAAGGTTCACCGGGTACCGCGCGCCGTGTACTTCTCCAGCTGCGGAACGTCCTCGGCGGTGACGATCGCCGGACCGGTGAGCACCGGCTTTCCGCCGCCGACGACGTTGCCGTTGGTCCGGTTCAGCCAGAGTTCGTCGACGGCGAGGTAGCCCTGGAGATAGGGCTGCTGGTCGACCGCGAAGCCGACCTCGTGCGCCTTCAGCCGCTTGACGACCTCGGCGTTCAGATCGAAGGTGTCGACCTCCGCCGTGCTGCCGGATCCCTCCTTGGCCTTGACGGAGGCGGCGGCGAAGGGGGCGCCGAGGGTGACGATCGCGTCGATGTCCTTGTCCGCCTGGAGCTTCGCCTCGATGGAGGAGGTGGAGGCCGGCATGTTGGTGCCGTCGACGTTGAGGTTCTCGACCCGGCCGCCGAAGGTCTTGCGGACCCCGGCGCAGCGCTCCTCCAGCGAGACGTTGCCCTGCTCGTGGATGACGCAGACGGCCTTCTTGCGGCCCCGTGCGTCGAGTTCCTCGCCGACCGCCTCGCCCGCGACCTTCTCGTCCTGGCCGATGTGCCCGAGCGCGCCGAGCCGCTCGGAGAACTGCGCGCCCGAGTTGATGGTCACCACGGGTATGCCGGCCTTCACAGCCTTGGTGACGACGTCCTGGACGGCTTCCGGTTTGGCGAGGGTGACGATCAGCCCGTCGACCTTCTGGTCGATGGCGGCCTGCACGAGCTGGGCCTGTTCCCTGCCCTCCTTGTTCGCCGAGTACAGGAACTCGGCGTTGTCCTTGGCCGCCGCCTGTTTCGCGCCGCTCTGCACGATGTCCCAGAAGGTGTCGCCCTCCCCCGAGTGCGTGACCATCGCGATCTTCATCCGGGGAGTGGTGGCGGCGCCGGCGCCCGCGCCCGCGGGCTTCTCCTCGGCGCTCCTGCCGCCGGAGCCGCTGCAGCCGGAGACGGCGATGCCGATTCCGAGGGCGACGGTGATCAGGGTTGCTGCCTTGCGAGAGCTACGCATGGTGGGTCCGCCTTCTCTCCCGGCCGCCCGAGTGCGGCTGGAGGATTTCTAGCGGCGGGCGTACGGGACGTCAACGGGCCCTGCGGCCGTCGTCAGCGTACGAGCAGCTGGAAGTCGAAGCTGTAGCGCGAGGCCCGGTAGACGTGGGAGCCGAACTCGACGGCCCGTCCGGTGTCGTCGAAGGTGGTGCGCTCCATCGTCAGCAGGGCGGCGCCCTCCGTCTCGGCGAGCCCGGCAGCCTCGTCGGCGGTGGCGAGCCGGGCGCCGACGGTCTGGCGGGCGCTGTGCAGGGTGATGCCGGCGCCGCGCAGCAGCCGGTACAGGCCGGTGGCCTCCAGCCGTTCGGTGTCCAGGTCGACGACTCCGGGCGGCAGGTGGTTGCGCAGCAGTGCCAGCGGCTCGCCGTGGGCGTACCGCAGCCGCTCGACGAGGTGTACGCCGGTGCCTTCGGCGACCGCCAGGGCTTCGGCCACCTCGGGGCCGGCGGGCTCGACGGCGTTGCGCAGCACGCGGGTCGCAGGGTGTCCGCCCGCGGCCTCCAGGTCGTCGTAGAGGCTGCTCAGTTCGAGCGGGCGCCGGACCGCGCTGTGCACGACCTGGGTGCCGACGCCTCGGCGGCGGACCATCAGCCCCTTGTCGACCAGCGACTGGATGGCCTGGCGGACCGTGGGCCGGGACAGGCCGAGCCGGGCCGCGAGCTCGATCTCGTTGCCGAGGAGGCTGCCGGGGGCGAGCCGGCCCTCTTCCACGGCCGCCTCCAGCTGCTGGGCCAGCTGGAAGTACAGCGGGATCGGGCTGGTGCGGTCCACGCCGAGTTCAAGTGCGGCGGGGTCGGTGGTGGGTTTGGACACGCGTGGAGGGTAACCCTCACGTCAGAACCTCCGGTAGTCCGGTCGTCCTGTTGTCAGGACAGCAGGACGAACGAACAAGCCGGACATTGTCAGGACATATGGTTGACAGCGCAGCCGGCGGGCGGCACGTTGGGTCCATGCGTATCGGACTCATCGGCACCGGCCGGATCGGTTCCTTCCACGCGGGCGTGCTGGCCCGCCATCCCGAGGTGGACGCTCTGATGGTGACGGACACCGACGCGGCGCGGGCAGCCGAGGTCGCGCACCGCACCGGCGCGACGGCCGTGCCGGGCGCCGCCGAGGTGTTCGGCGCGGGGGTGGACGCCGTGGTGATCGCCTCGGCCACCTCGGCGCACGCGGAGCTGATCGGCCGGGCGGCGCGGGCGGGACTCCCGGCCTTCTGCGAGAAGCCGATCGCCCTGGACCTGCCGGGGACCCTGGGCGCGCTGCGCGAGGTCGACCGGGCCGGCAGCGTGCTCCAGCTGGGCTTCATGCGGAGGTTCGACGCGGGCTACCGGGCGGCCCGCGCCGCCGTGCGGGCCGGTGCGCTGGGCAGGCTGCACACCGTGCGGGCGGTGACGATGGACCCCGCCCCGCCGCCCGCCGCGTACCTCCCGCTCTCCGGGGGGCTGTACCGGGACTGCCTGGTCCATGACTTCGACATGCTGCGGTGGGTGACCGGCCGCGAGGTGACGGAGGTGTACGCCGCCGGGTCGGATGCCGGGCCCGGGATGTTCCGGGCGGCGGGCGACGTCGACACGGCGGCGGTCCTGCTGACCCTCGACGACGGCACCCTGGCCACCGCGGCGGCCACCCGCTGCAACGGCGCCGGGTACGACGTACGGATGGAACTGGCGGGCGAGCTGGACCAGATCACGGTCGGCCTGGACGGCCGCACACCGGTCACCTCGGCCGAACCCCAGGGCCCGCCGGCCCCTGCCGGCCCGTGGCCCGGTTTCCTGGAGCGGTTCGCCCCGGCGTACGAGGCCGAACTGGACGCGTTCGTACGGGTGGTGCGGGGTGAACTGCCCAATCCCTGCGACGGCCGGGAGGCGTGGTTCGCGCTGCTGGTCGCGGAGGCGTGCGAGGTGTCCCGCCGGGAGCGCCGCCCCGTGACGATCGCGGAGATCGCCGACGGCGCGGCGCGGCCCTCCGCCTGACCGGCGACGGGCTCGCCGTCCGGTTCAGGAGGACGGCGGGGCGGCCGACAGCACGGTCCCCTGGGCGACCGCGCAGAGAGTCCGCTCCCCGTCCTTCCCCTCGGCGAACAGCTCGCAGCGGACCACCGCCTGACGGCGGCCGCTGTGCGCGACCTCGGCGTGGGCGACGAGGGTGGCACCGGTGGCGGGCCGGACGTACTGGATGGAGAAACCACCGGTCAGTACGGCCGGGCCGAGCGTGGTGCCGGCGGCGAAGGTGATCGCATTGTCGGCCGCGTAGGCCAGGACCCCGCCGTGCAGAAAGCCGTTCTGCTGCTGGAGGTCCTGACGCATGTCCACTTCGAGGGTGGCCGAGCCGTCCCCGAAGGCGGTGATCCGCGCCCCCACGAGTCCACTGAACGGCTGGCTGTCGAGCACCTTCCGCGCCATCCGCAGGTCAAGTCCGGTCATGACGGAGCTCCTTGTCTCACCAGCGGACGGGCAGCCCGCGCACCCCGCGCATCAGCATCCCGGGAATCCAGTCCAGCTCCCCTGCTGCCGCGTCCGGGGCGAGGGAGGGGCAGCGCTCCAGCAGTGTACGGATCGCGATCCGGCCCTCCATGCGGGCCAGCGGCGCACCCACGCAGAAGTGGACGCCGTGGCCGAAGGCCAAGTGCCCCTGGGTGTCGCGGCGGATGTCGAAGGTGTCCGGTTCCGGGTAGCGGCCGCGGTCCCGGTCGGCGCCCGCCAGGGACACCAGGACCGGCGCGCCCGCCGGAATGACCCGCTGCCCGATCTCGACCTGCTCACGGGGATAGCGGAACGTGGCGTTCTCCACCGGCCCGTCGTAGCGCAGCATCTCCTCGACCGCGCCGCCGATCAGCTCCGGGTCGTCCCGCAGGGCCGCCAGCTGGCCGGGGTGGTCGAGCAGCGCCCGTACCCCGTTGGCGATCAGGTTGACCGTGGTCTCGTGTCCGGCGACCAGCAACAGGAAGGCCATGCCGACCAGTTCGTCGGGCGAGAGACCGTCGCCCTCCTCGTCGCGCGTCCTGACCAGAGCACTCATCAGGTCGTCGCCGGGCGAGCACCGCTTGTCCTCGATGAGTTCGCGCAGGTACTCGTTCATGGCGCGCACCGCCTCGAACTCCTGCTCCGGCGAGGCGGGGGTGATGACACCGTTCGACAGCCGTCGGAAGGCACCGCGGTCCAGGTCCGGGACACCGATCAGCTCGCAGATGACGGTCATCGGCAGCGGGAAGGCGAGCGCGTCGACGAGATCGGCGCGCCCGGCGGGCACCATCGCGTCGAGGAGTTCGTCGGTGATCTGCTGGATGCGCGGACGCAGGGCCTCGACCCGGCGGGCGGTGAACTCCCGGGCGACGAGCTTGCGCAGCCGGGTGTGGTGGGGCGCATCCAGGTCCAGCATGTTGAGGAAGATGGGGTCGCTCTCGACGGGTGCGCCCGGCAGGCCCCGCCAGTCCTTGGCGAACCTCGGGTCGGCGAGGGTCGCGCGGGCCTCGTCGTACCCCACCACCAGCCAGACGCACTCGAACTCATCGGTGCGCACGGTGTGCACCGGGCCCGCTGCGCGCAGCTTCCCGTAGTACGGATACGGGTTCGCGGTGAAGTCCGCGAACCCGCGCAGATCGACATCGACCTCGGTACGGCCACTGGCATCGGACATGGGATCGCCCTTCCCGGTCTGACGGCTCGTTCGGCCCGGTCGCTCCGGACCGGCCGGTTCACCCTATGTCGCCGGCTGTACGCCGTCGTCGTCGAGCAGGCCCGCGTCGTGCACCAGCAGCGCGATCCGGACGCGGTCGGTGAAGCCGAACCCGGCCAGGATCCGGGACACCCCTGTCGTCACGCCGGGACAGGGCGTCGCGGCGGTCTCGGCGTCGGAACGGCCGCGCGCGGGGGCGCCCGCGACCTCGCGTTCCCGCTCGGTGAGTAACGAGGTCTCCGGGTCGGGGCGCAGATACGGCTGTACGGGGCGAGGACCAGGCAAAGCCACCCGGGCCGGACGGATGACCCCGGCCGCACGGACGCGTCGGACGACCAGAGTCCCGGAACACGAGACGTTCGGACGGGTGTGGAGGCCGCCGCCTCGCTCAGGGAGCGGCCGGAGTCACCGCACGGCGGCCCCAGGCGGTACCGGCCAGGACGAGCACCGCGCCGGCCGCTCCGAGCACCCCGAGCCGTTCGCCTCCGATCGCGATGCCCACGGCGGCGGCCCAGAGCGGGCTCGGTGCCGAGCAGCAGGCTCACCCGGGACGGCGAGGTGCGGCGTACCGACGGGTTCTCCTGGTTCTCCACAGGGACGATGTGGAGACCTCGACGGCTCGCACGGGGAATGATCACCGTACCGGCGTCGCCCCGTCCCGAACAGCCCTCTCAGGCGTCGATCGGGAAGCTCCCGAACCGTGCCGGGCCCGCGGGCCGGTAGGTGTGGATCGAGATGCCGCTGGGGGTCTCCCGCGCTTCGGTCCGCTCGAAGGCGGTCGGCAGCCCGCCCTGCGGGAAGAGACGGTCGCCCCGGCCCAGCACCACCGGGTAGACGAGGAGGTTGTACTCGTCGATCAGGCCGTGGGCCATCAGGGACCGGGCGAGCGCGCCGCTGCCGTGGATCTGGAGCTCGCCGCCCTCCGTGTGCTCCTTGAGGCGGGCGATCTCCTCGGTGACTTCGGTGGAGATGACGGTCGTGTCGTGCCAATCGGGCGATTCGAGGGTGGTCGAGACGACGTGCTTGGGGAGCGCGTTGAGGCGGCTCGCCACCAGGTGGCCGGGGTCGGTCACCCTGGGCCAGTACGCGGCGAAGATGTCGTACGTGCGGCGGCCCAGGAGGAAGGCCGCCGCACGTCCGAACAGCTCGTTGATGAAAGACATCATGTCTTCGTCCGCGAACGGCACGGTCCAGCCGCCGTACTCGAATCCGCCGCTGCGGTCCTCGTCGGGGGCGCCCGGTGCCTGCATGACACCGTCGAGCGACAGGAATGTGGTGAGAGTCAGTTTCGTCATGGTCCTTCTCCTGTTGCGGTCGGGGGGGGCGTCCTTCTCTTCCGACCCCGCCGCCGCCCGGAACTCATCGGTCCGGCCCTGGGCGGAGCCCCGCGTCGGCGCCCGATTCCCGCCGGTGGCGGCCGGCCGGAAGGACTTTTCTCGTCCGTACGGAGCGCACGACGCATGTCGAGGCGCCCGAGGAAACATCACCGACCTGCGAGGACTCCATCATGAGCAACACCGTCACCGACACGGCCCGGGCCACGCTCGTCACCGGGGGCAGCCGGGTGCATCGGCGCCGCTGCCGCCCTGCGGCTCGCCCGGGACGGCGTCGATGCGGCACTGACATACGTACAGGACGAGGCGGCCGCGCCGGCGGTCGTCGAGGAGGTCCGCTCGTACGGCCGGCGCGGCATCGCCCTGCGGGCGGACTCGGCCGGCCCGGAGGCGGTCCCGGCGGCGTGCGACGTCACCGGGAGCGCGGGGTGACCTCCGCCATCCGGGACCAACCCTCGCCCGGCACCTCGACGTTGATGATCTCCGGGGTCTCGGCGACGAGATCCGCCATCAGGTCCATGGCCGAGGCGAAGTGCTCGGACTTCACATGGGCCTCGCCGGCCTCGGGGGAGGCGAAGGCTTCCAGCAGGACGAACTGGTCGGGGTTCTCGACGCTGTACGACCACTCGAAGAAGACGTTGCCCGGCTCCTGCCGGGTGGCGAGGGTGAAGGGCTCGACGGCCGGGAGCCAGTTGTCGCGCTCTTCGCTGCGGACGGTGAACTTGACGGCGATGAAGATCATGCGCCAAGGGTCGCATATGCCCTGGACGAGGACGCATCGGGCACACCCGGACGGCGTCGGACCCGGTCCCGGACTCCTCGTCCGGACCGAGGTCCGATGCATGTGGAAGCCGAGGGCTGTCCCGTGATGCCCGGTGGATCGGCGCGCGGCGTCGGATGCGGTACGCCGAAAGGCGGAGGGAGGTCCGCGCACCGGCCGCATTCGGGCGTTTCGACAACGCGGCGAGGTGCCGCAACTGTCGTCGTGCAGCTCGCCGGTGATTACGGGACAGCCCTCAGGGCTCGCAGAGAATTGACTTGTCTGCTCTGGGACCTTACGTCCCAGGTAAGCACGATGCTCGCGCGCAGGTTGTATATCTGCGAGCCCTCAGCCTCCCAGCTCGCGGTGGCGGGCCGTCAGCCGTGCGGCGCCTTCCTCGGTCGGTGAGCCGAACAGCCGCAGCCGGGAGATTCCGCCGTCCGGGAAGATGTCGATCCGGACGTGCGTGGCCCGGACCGCCTCCGGCAGGACGAAGCGGTGGTCGGTGTCGGGCTGCAGCCGGGTCCGGGGCAGCACCTCGGTCCAGTCGCCGCTCTCGCCGTCACGAGCGGAAAGGCTCGCCCAGCCCGCCGCATTGCCTTTCAGATACGCGGTGTCGATCTCGACGGCGCGGATCTCCGCCTGCTCGACGAGCCGGTAGCGGATCCAGTCGTTGCCCCGGTCGCGCCTGCGGCGGGTCTCCCAGCCGTCGTCCATCTTGCGGGACCGGCCGGGCTGGATGGTGTTGGTGGCCGGGGAGTAGAAGCGGTCGGAGGCGTCCTCCACCGTGCCGCCGTTCTCCAGGGCGACCAGGTCGAAGGTGCCGAGGGCGGCCAGCCAGGCGGGGTCGGGGGTGACCTCGCCGTACACCCGCAGGCGGGCTATTCCGCCGTCGGGGTGCTGGTTGACCCGCAGATGGGTGACCCGCTGCTCGGCCGCGATCACGAAGCCGTTGGCCGCGTGTCCGCCAACGGGCGTACGGGGTACGAGCGTTGTCCACTCGACCTCGGGCGCGAGGAGTTCCTCGGGCGACGGGGAGCCGGGCACACAGGCTGCCTCGACGGAGACCGCCTGCGGGTAGTTGCCGCGGAAGTGGGCGGTGTCGACGACGATGCCGCGGACGATTCCGGGCGCGCCGAGCCGTACCAGCGCCCAGTCGTGGTCCTCGTCGGCCGGGTGCGGCACGTCCGCGCTCGCGCCGCGTCGGCGGCGGGTCTCCCAGCCGTCCATGATCTTGCCCTTGTGGCCGAAGCGCTCGGGGTCGAACTCGGCGGGCTCCGGCCTCAGCAGGTTCTCGCGCTCGGCGAAGAACTCGTCGTTGGCGGCGATCACGCCCGCGCCGAGCCGCCGGTCGGCGAGGTCGACGAGGCCGGTGAAGGGGAAATCCGCGGTGCGGTAGTCGGCGTACGGGTCGCCGCCGCCGTACGGGTTCGCGTCACCGGTGAAGCGCTCGGTCGCCGTCATGGTCACTGGTTCCTTTCGAGGAGTCGGCCGGTGGGTCCGGCGACCGCGCCGTCGGCCGCGATCCGTTCGCCGCGCAGCCATGTCGACCTCACGACGCCGTGCAGGGTCTTTCCGGCGTACGCGGTGACCTGGTTGCGGTGGAAGAGTTCGGCGGGGTCGACGGTGAACGTGTCGTCGGGGGCGAGCACGGCGAAGTCCGCGTCCCGGCCGGCCTCGATGGCACCCTTCCGGGTGAGCCCGGCCAGTTCGGCGGGGGCGGCCGACATCCAACGGGCGAGGTCGCCGAGCGAGTGTCCGCGCCTCCTGGCCTCGGTCCAGATGGCGGGCAGTCCGAGCTGGAGGGAGGAGATCCCGCCCCAGGCGGAGGCGAAGTCCGGCGTCTTGAGGTCGGTGGTGCACGGCGAGTGGTCGGAGACGATGCAGTCGATCGTCCCGTCGGCCAGCCCCTCCCACAGCCTGTCCTGGTTGGCGGCCTCGCGGATCGGCGGGCAGCACTTGAACTCCGTGGCGCCGTCCGGGACCTCCTCGGCGGTGAGGGTGAGGAAGTGCGGGCAGGACTCCACCGTGATCCGTACGCCTTCGCGCTTGGCTGCCGCGATCATCGGCAGGGCGTCGCCGGAGGACAGATGAAGGACGTGGACGCGGGCGTTCAGCCGCCTGGCGTGCGCGATCAGGCCCTCGATCGCGGTGTTCTCGGCGTCGCGCGGCCGGGAGGCGAGGAAGTCGGCGTACGCGGGGCCGCTGCGCTGCGGGGCGGAGGCCAGGTGGCGCGGGTCCTCGGCGTGCACGATCAGCAGCCCGCCGAATCCGGCGATCTCCGCCATGGAGCGGGCCAGCTGCTCCTGGCCGAGCTCCGGGAACTCCTCCACGCCGGAGGGCGAGAGGAAGCACTTGAAGCCGAACACCCCGGCCTCGTGCAGCGGCCGCAGGTCCTTGACGTTGGACGGGATCGCACCGCCCCAGAAGCCGGTGTCGATGTGCGCCTTGGGGGCGGCCACCTGCTGCTTGGTGCGCAGGTGGCCGACGGTGGTGGTCGGCGGGAGGGAGTTGAGCGGCATGTCGAGCAGGGTGGTGATGCCGCCGGCCGCCGCCGCGCGGGTGGCGGTGAAGAAGCCTTCCCACTCCGTGCGGCCCGGGTCGTTCACATGGACATGTGTGTCGACGAGTCCGGGCAGCAGGACGTCGTCGCCGAAGTCCACGAGCCGGGCACCGGCCGGCACCTCGGTGTCGTACGGCAGGACGGCGTCGATCCTCCCGCCGGCAACGGCGACCGCTGCGGGGTGCGTCCCGTCCGGGGTGACCACACGCGTCGAGCGCAATACCAGCCTCACGTCCGCACCGGACACCCGTGCTCCTCACTTCGGACTTTCGAACGCCGACGAATTCAACGAACTGTTGAAGGAGTCTTCACTCGGGATTCGGACCCGTCAAGACCTCACTCTCCTCGCCGGACAACCGCCGGGCCACCCCGCGCCCACGACTGGAGATTTCCACAAAGTAAAAGACACATTTTGAACAGCGGAACTTAACATGGGACCGGTACGCCCCCCGCAGAACTGCCCCGCCGACAGCCGGCACCCGGACAAACGTGCTCTGACCGGCCAGGACGCCGCACCCGGAGCTGTGCGCCGACCGGGAACCGCCCGGTAGGCTGCTGGGTGCCTCGCCGGGCGGGGCACCAGCTCTTCCGCCTCGAAAGGACCGTTGACGTGCCGCCGTCCCACGCCAGCACATCCGACTCCAAGCCCGCCGCGCCCAGCGGTGGTGTGCAGTCCCTTGAGCGTGCCTTCGATCTGCTGGAGCGGATGGCGGACGCCGGGGGTGAGGTCGGGCTGAGCGAACTCTCCGCGAGCAGCGGGCTCCCGCTGCCGACCATTCACCGTCTGATGCGCACGCTGGTGCTCTGCGGATATGTGCGCCAGCAGCCCAACCGGCGCTACGCGCTGGGCCCGCGGCTGATCCGGCTCGGCGAGTCCGCGTCCCGGCTCCTGGGAACCTGGGCCCGCCCCTACCTCGCCCGCCTGGTCGAGGAGACCGGCGAGACCGCGAACATGGCACTGCTCGACGGCGACGAGATCGTGTACGTGGCGCAGGTGCCGTCCAAGCACTCGATGCGCATGTTCACCGAGGTGGGCCGCCGGGTGCTGCCGCACTCCACCGGGGTCGGCAAGGCGCTGCTGGCGCACACGCCCCCGGAGGAGGTACGCGCCCTGCTCGCCCGTACCGGCATGCCCGCCGCCACCGAGAAGACGATCACCACTCCCGACGGCTTCCTCGAAGCGCTGGAGCAGGTCCGCCGGGCCGGCTACGCGGTCGACGACAACGAGCAGGAGATCGGGGTCCGCTGCCTGGCCGTCCCCGTCCCCGACTCCCCCACCTCGGCGGCGATCTCGATCTCCGGTCCGGCGGGCCGGGTGACGGACGCGGCGACCGAGCGGATCGTGCCGATCCTCCAGCAGGCCGCGAAGGAACTCTCCGACGCGCTGGCGAGCAGCGGCTCCACCGGCTGAGACAACGCGAGAGGGGGTGGGTGGCGCCCGGCCACCCACCCCCTCTCCCCTTCTCAGACCGGTTCGGCCGCCGTCAGACGGCCGTCGTCCATCCGGACCGTGCAGTCCACCCGGTCCAGATGGGTCCGGTCGTGGGTGACCAGCACCGTCGCCGTCGAGCGTTCCCGGGTCAGCGTGACCAGCAGGTCCAGCACCGCGGCGCCCCGCTCGTGATCGAGCGCGCTGGTCGGCTCGTCGACCAGCAGCACCGCCGGGTCGTTCATCAGGGCCCGCGCGATGTTGATCCGCTGGCGCTGTCCGCCCGACAGCTGGTGCGGTCTGCGTCCGGCATGGTCCGCCAGGCCGACCGCGTCCAGCAGTTCCAGCGCCCGGCCGCGGGCTCCGCGTACCGCGCCGCCCGAGAGGTGGGTCATCACCTGGAGCTGTTCGGCCGCAGTGAGCGACGGCAGCAGGTTGGGCTGCTGGAATACGATGCCGATCTGCTCGCGGCGCAGCTGCGCCTGTTGCGCGCGGCCCAGGCCCGTGGTGTCCGTACCGGCGACGACCACCCGGCCCTCGTCCGGGGTGACCAGGGTCGCGGCCACCGCCAGCAGGCTGGACTTGCCGGAGCCGGAGGGGCCGACGACCGCGGTGAGCGTCCCGGCGGGCACGTCCAGCGAGATCCGGTCGAGGGCGGTGAGCCGGCCGTCGCCGTCCGGGTAGGTGAGGGTGACGTCGGCGAGGGTGAGGGTCATCGGGCACTCCCGAGTGCGGTGAGCGGGTCGACGGCGGTGATCCGCCGGATGGACAGGGCCGCCCCGAGCGCACCGAGGACGATCATGATGGCCGCCGGGACCAGGACGGTCGCCGCGTCGAGGACGAACGGCACGGCCCCGCCGCTGATCAGGGCTCCGAGCCCGGAGGCGAGCGCGGTGCCCAGGCCCGTACCGATGGCCAGCATCACGACGGCCTGTCCGAGCGCGTCGCGCAGCAGATACGGGGTGGAGGCGCCGAGCGCCTTGAGTACGGCGACGTCGCCGCTGCGCTGGATCGTCCAGACGGTGAAGAAGGCACCGATGACCAGGGCGGAGATGGCGAACAGGAAGCCGCGCATCAGCTGGAGCGAGCTGTTCTCGGCCTGGTAGGAGCCGATGGCGGTGAGCGAGTCGGCGAGGGAGAGCGTGCTGGTGCCGGCCGCCTTGTCGCCCGCGCCGAGATCGGCGCCGTCGGTGGTGGTCAGGGCGATCACGGTGGCGTGCCGGGCCCGGCCCTCCCCGTCGCCGCCGAACCGCTGCCAGTCGTCGAGCGAGGTCCACACGACGGGCGTGTGGCTGTACGAGGCGTCCCCCGCGACGGCCGCGACGGTGACCTCGGTGGAGCCGATCCGCAGCCGGTCGCCTGCTCCGGCCGCGAGGTCCTCGGCGGCCTGGGCGGACAGCACCACCTTCCCCGGGCCGACCCGCGCGCCGCCGGTGGGCGCCAGGCCTCCGTCGGGCTCGACCCCGAAGGCGGACACCGCGGCGGTGTGCCCGCCCCGGACGGCGGCGGCGTTGAGCGTACGGATGCCGAGCGGTTCCGCACCGCTCACATCGGGCCGCTCCGCCCAGCTCCGCCAGGCGCTCTCCTCGACGACCGAGTCGGTGAAGGACACCGACCGGCCGTCGGGCGGGGCGGCGAACGCCAGGTGGTCGGCGTTCAGCCCGGTGACGGCCGAGGTGTTCTCCCGGGCCAGACCGGCGGTGAGCCCGGACAACAGGCCCACGAGCAGCGTGATCAGCACCACGACCGAGCCCATGAGCGCGAACCGGCCCTTGGCGAACCGGAGATCTCTCCATGCGACGAACATGCTCCCAGCCTCGTCGGCGCGGCCGCCGGAAACATCGCCCGGCGGTGGGGCCCGACATCAACCTTTCGATTGACCGGCCCCCGCCGGCCCGCGTCTACGCTGGATGAATCATGGATACCCGCGCCCACCCCCCGGTCAGCGCCGCACTGCGGCTGTGTCTGCACGCGCTGCTGGTCGGGCTGCTCGCCCTCGCGGCGGTACGGGCCATTGCCGACGACACGCACCCCAGGGCCGTCGTCGTGGTCAGCAGCGTGATGGCCGCCCTGTACGCGGCGGGTGCGCTCGCCCCCGCCGTGCAGCCGCGCACCCGCGCCGCCGCGCTGTGGCTCGCGGCGCTCGGCGCCGTATGGCTGACGCTGCTCGTCCTGTCGCCGGACAGCCTGTGGGTGGCCTTCCCGCTCTACTTCCTGCAACTGCATCTGCTGCCGACGCGCTGGGCCCTGCCGGCCGTCGCCGCCACCGCCCTCGCCGCCATCGCGGGCTTCGTGCTGCACGGCCAGGCCATCAACCCGGGCACCTTCATCGGGCCGCTGCTCGGGGCGGCGGTCGCGGTCGCGACGGTCCTCGGGTACGAGGCGCTGTCCCGGGAGAACGAACGGCGCCGGGAGCTCATCGAGGAGCTGATGTCGACCCGGGCGGAGCTGGCCGAGGCGGAACGCGCCGCGGGCACGCTGGCCGAGCGCGAGCGGCTGGCCCGCGAGATCCACGACACGCTGGCACAAGGTCTGTCCAGCATCCAGCTGCTGCTGCGCGCCGCCGAACGCACCCTGGACTCCGACGCCCTCGCCACCGCACACGTCCGCCGGGCCCGCGAGGCCGCCCAGGACAATCTCGCGGAGGCCCGCCGCTTCGTGCGCGCCCTGTCGCCGCCGGACCTGGAGAACGGATCCCTGGCGGCGGCCCTGGAGCGCCTCTCGTCCCGCACGACCGGCCCCGGTCTCACGGTGCAGTTCGCGGTGAGCGGCACGCCGGTGGAACTGCCCACCCCGTACGAGGTGGCGCTGCTGCGTACCGCCCAGTCGGCGCTGGCCAACACGGTGCGGCACGCCGGGGCCCGGCGCGCGGAGATCACCCTCAGCTTCATGGGCACCTCGGTGTCGCTGGACGTGGTCGACGACGGCTGCGGTTTCACCCCGGGCGCCGGCCCGGTCGTCGCGGACCGGGAGACCGGGGGCTTCGGACTGCCCGCGATGCGTGCGCGGGCCCGTTCGCTGGGCGGCACCCTCAGCGTCGAGTCGGCCCCCGGTCAGGGCGCCGCAGTCGCCCTCACGCTTCCCCTCCCGATCCCCGATGGCCGGCCAGGACAGGACGCCGCATGACCACCCCCGCCAACACCCCCATCAGGCTGCTGCTCGCCGACGACCATCCGGTGGTACGGGCAGGGCTGCGGGCCGTGCTCGACTCCGAACCCGGCTTCCAAGTGGTCGCCGAGGCGGCCACCGCCGAACGGGCCGTCGCGCTCGCCGCGACCGGCGGCTTCGACGTCGTCCTGATGGACCTGCAGTTCGGCGCGGGCATGCACGGCTCCCAGGCGACCGCCGCCATCACAGCCGAGCCGGACGCGCCCCGGGTCCTGATCCTCACCACGTACGACTCGGACGCCGACATCCTGGCCGCGGTCGAGGCGGGCGCCGCCGGCTATCTGCTCAAGGACGCCCCGCCGGAGGAGCTGGCGGCGGCGGTACGCACGGCCGCGGCCGGCCGCTCGGCGCTCGCACCGGCTGTCGCCCACCGGCTGATGGACCGCATGCGGACACCCGCGGAGGCCCTGACCAAGCGCGAGCTGGAGGTCCTGCAACTGGTCGGCGAGGGGCTGTCGAACCTCCAGATCAGCAAGCGGCTCTTCCTCAGCCAGGCGACCGTGAAGTCCCACCTGGTGCACATCTACGCCAAGCTGGGTGTGGACTCCCGCACCTCGGCGGTCGCGGCGGCGACGGCCCGCAGGCTGATCCGCCGCTGAATCCGGCCTCTGTGCCGCCGTTCAGCCGCGCGGCGGCTCGCCGAAGAGATCGACGGCGACTCGTACGTCCCTGAGCGCGGGGGCCAGGGCGCTCACCGAGCCGATCGCCCCCGCGATCAGCAGCAGCGAACGGCGCAGGCGCGGAATCTCGGGCACACCGCCCGCCGCCATCTCGTTCAGTGCGGCCAGTTCGTCCTCGGCGATCCCCCGGTCCGGGAATTCGCCCGGATGTCCCGCCAGCTCGCGGCGGAGCCGGGCGACGGCCGTGCGCAGCTCGGTCACCCTCGGATCCTCACCACTGCTGGTCACTCGCGTCTGTCCCACGCTTCGCAACAAAGCACTCCCCCTCGCACATCCTTGTGCCAGTGTTCCGACCGGTCCCCCACACCGTGGCCAAGTGTCCGGACGTGCGCGCAAGTTAACGCCATGACAGGCGTCGAGCGCCACTCCGCAGACAAGATTCGGAGGCTCCCGTACGGGTGATGTGTGTGTAGCGCGGTGGACGCCACTGCCGCTCGCACCTCTTCCGCTTGCTCGAGCGAAGGGTGCGTTTCCGGGGGCCGCTGGGGTATCCAGGCCGCATGACTCCGACAACACCCACCCCCGAGGTCGCCGGACTGCTGCTCGCCGCGGGCGGGGGACGGCGGCTCGGCGGCCGCCCCAAGGCACTGCTCGAACACCATGGCCGGCCACTGGTCGAACACGCGGTGGGGGTGCTGCGGGACGGCGGCTGCGGTCCCGTCCATGTGGTCCTGGGCGCCGCCGCGGACGAGGTCCGGGCCCGTGCCGACCTCGGCGGGTGCACGGTGACCGTCAACCCCGGCTGGACCGAGGGCATGGGCTCGTCGCTGCGGGCCGGGCTCGAGGCGCTGGCCGGCACGGGGGCGGACGCGGCGCTCGTCCTCCTGGTCGACCAGCCCGGCATCGGCGCCCGAGCGGTGGCGCGGGTGCGTTCGGCGTACCGCTCCCCGACCGGGATCGCGGCCGCCGCGTACGGCGGGGAACGCGGCCATCCGGTGCTGTTCGGGGCCGGCCTGTGGGCGGAGGTCGCGGCGGAGGCGGTGGGCGACCAGGGCGCCCGCGCGTATCTGCGGGCGCACCGCGATGCGATCACGCTCGTCGAATGTTCCGATGTGGCTCAGGCGTACGACATCGACACGGTGGAGGACCTGAAGCACCTCGGGTGACCTGACCGGCAGGCTGCGCCGGCAACGCGCCACTTCTGTCGACCCGAGAATCTCGACATCAACAAAGCATTGAACTTCCACCATGAGGAAACTACTATCCACTGGCCAGAAGCCCTCTGCACCTCAGGCGGCGTCCACACCCGTATCCCGGAGCCCAGGCACGCCGTGCCGTTCCAGGCGACCCGGCGGCCGTGAGACGCCACCCCGCACCGCCCGCTGAAGGAGTGACAGCTCATGTCCGCACCGGCGCCGTCCCCGCTGGCCATCGTCGATGCCGAGCCCCTGCCCCGGCAGGACGAGGTCCTCAACCACGCGGCCCTCGCATTCGTGGCCGAGCTGCACCGGCAGTTCACGCCCCGCCGTGACGAGCTGCTCGCCCGCCGCGCCGAGCGCCGCGCCGAGATCGCCCGTACGTCCACACTGGACTTCCTGCCCGAGACGGCAGCGATCCGCGCGGACGACTCCTGGAAGGTCGCCCCGGCCCCGGCCGCGCTGAACGACCGCCGGGTGGAGATCACCGGTCCGACCGACCGCAAGATGACCATCAACGCCCTGAACTCGGGCGCGAAGGTCTGGCTCGCCGACTTCGAGGACGCGTCCTCCCCCACGTGGGAGAACGTCGTCCTCGGCCAGCTCAACCTGATCGACGCATACACCCGCAACATCGACTTCACCGACCCCGGGTCCGGCAAGTCGTACGCCCTGAAGCCCGCCGAGGAGCTCGCCACCGTCGTCACCCGTCCCCGCGGCTGGCACCTGGACGAGCGTCACCTCCGGCTCGACGGCACCCCGGTGCCCGGCGCGCTGGTCGACTTCGGCCTCTACTTCTTCCACAACGCCCAGCGCCTCATCGACCTCGGCAAGGGCCCGTACTTCTATCTCCCGAAGACGGAGTCGCACCTGGAGGCCCGCCTCTGGAACGACATCTTCGTCTTCGCGCAGGACTATGTCGGCATCCCGCGGGGCACGGTCCGCGCGACCGTCCTGATCGAGACGATCACCGCCGCGTACGAGATGGAGGAGATCCTCTACGAGCTCCGAGACCACGCCTCCGGACTGAACGCGGGACGCTGGGACTACCTCTTCTCCATCGTCAAGAACTTCCGCGACGCCGGCTCCGAGTTCGTCCTGCCGGACCGCAACGCGGTGACGATGACCGCCCCGTTCATGCGGGCGTACACCGAACTCCTCGTGCGCACCTGCCACAAGCGCGGCGCGCACGCCATCGGCGGGATGGCCGCCTTCATCCCGTCCCGCCGCGACGCCGAGGTCAACAGGATCGCCTTCGAGAAGGTCAAGGCCGACAAGGACCGCGAGGCCCACGACGGCTTCGACGGCTCCTGGGTCGCCCACCCGGACCTGGTCCCGATCGCCATGGCCTCGTTCGACGCGGTCCTGGGTGAGAGGCCGAACCAGAAGGAGCGCCTGCGCGAGGACGTCTCGGTGGCCGCCGGCGACCTGATCGCCATCGACACCCTGGACGCCAGGCCCACCTACGAGGGCCTGCGCAATGCCGTCGCGGTCGGCATCCGCTACATCGAGGCCTGGCTGCGCGGCCTGGGCGCGGTCGCCATCTTCAACCTGATGGAGGACGCCGCCACCGCGGAGATCTCCCGCTCGCAGATCTGGCAGTGGATCAACGCGGACGTGGTCTTCGAGAACGGCGAGCACGCCACGGCCGAGCTGGCCCGCAAGGTCGCCACCGAGGAACTCGCCGCGATCCGCGCCGAGATCGGTGACGAGGCGTTCGCCGCCGGCAAGTGGCAGCAGGCCCACGACCTCCTGCTCCAGGTCTCCCTGAACCAGGACTACGCGGACTTCCTGACGCTGCCCGCGTACGAGCAACTGGGCTGATCCCCCGCACCTCGGACCGGAACGCCTTGCCCCCGGCACCGCACAGCGCCGGGGGCAGGCATGTGGCCGTCAGGCGGTCGCCGCCTCCATGTCCGCCTTGACGGCCGACTCGTCCAGCGCGGTGAGCACGGCCTCGGGGTCGCCGCCCCTCATCACCGCCTGCGCCACATCGGTGCGGATCATGCCCCTGACGGCGGGCCAGGAGCGCATGTTGACCGGTGCGAACTGGGCGTTCGCCAGCTGCTCGATGAACGGCGACAGAGGCTGCTCATCGGGCTTCCCGGTCGCCGCGTCGGAGGCGGAGTACGTCACGGGCAGCGCGGACTGGCTGCCGCCGTAGGTCAGGGCGGACTTCCCGCTGTAGAGGAACGAGAGGAAGGTGCCGCACTCCTTGCGGTGGTCGTTGCGCCGGAACGCCATCAGCCAGTCGCTGATCCCCACCGGAGGGGCGTCCCCGCCGTCCTTCGTGGGGAACGCGGCGTGCGCATAAGGGATTTTGGCCTGATCGGCTGCGCCCATCAGCATCGGGTGGGCGATCATCATGCCGATCTCGCCCCGCAGGAACTGGGCGTAGGCGTCGGTCCGGTTGAGCTTCGTGGGGTCGGCACCGGCCAGCCCCCCGGCGACCAACTCGTCCCGCAGCCAGGTCAGAGCCTCGACGTTCTCCGGCTTCACGAAGTCGTACTCCCCGACCTCCCCCGTGTAGCCGCCGCCGGCCGCGAGCAGCCAGGACAGCGCCTCGTCCTCGGCCGCCTCGGGTCCGAACTGGAGCCCGTACGGCGTCTTCACGCCGATCGCCTTCAGCGCCTGGGCGGCCGCCCGCAACTCGTCCCACGACGTGGGGGCATCACTGACGCGGGCCCGCCGGAAGAGCTCCTTGTTGCAGAAGAGCCGGGGCGTGCTGGCCAGGAAGGGAATTCCATACGTGACGCTGTCGACCGTGCCCGCCTCGATGAAGGACCGGATGAAGTCGGCCTGGGTGGCGATGTCGAACAGCTGGCTCATGTCGTAGAGACGGCCGTCCTCGGCGTACGGCGCGAAGACGTTCGACTGCGCGATGTCGGGCGCCCGGCCCTCCTCGACCCGCTGGGCGAGCGTCTTGTCGATCTTGGTGTAGGGAACCCGCTCCAGCTCGATCCTGATCCCGGCGTGCTGCTTCTCGAAAGCGGCGACGACGTCGTCCCACTGGTCGCTGAGCGAAGCGCCGATGCTCTTGTCGTAACTGGCCACGAGCAGACGGAGCTTCACATCCTTGCTCGTCGAGCAGCCGGTGAGCCCGAGCGCGGCCGTGGTGCCGGCGAGGCCGGCCGTCTGAAGAAGGAACTGCCGCCGACGCACCGCTCTTGCCACCTCTTGCTAATCCAGCACATGCACTTGTGGCAGATTCTGCCATATCGTCAGTCAGTGCCCATGCGGCTGTCCGGGGGCGAAGTGCCTCCAGGGCATACCCTGATCCGCATGCAAGGTGGTTCGTTGACGGAGCGCCGCAAGGCCGCGACCCGACTGGATATCGCCCGTACGGCGGCGGCGCTCTTCGTGGAGCGCGGCCTGCGGGGCACACGCGCCGAGGACATCGCGCGGGCCGCGGGCGTCGCCCCGCGCACCTTCTACCGCTATTTCGCGACCAAGGAGGAGGCCATTGCCCCGCTGCTCGCCGTCGGCGCCCGGCAGTGGGTCGAGGCCGTACGTGACGCCCCGAGCGCCCTGCAGGTGCCGGACGCACTGCGGCACGCGGCAGCGTGCGCGCTGACCCCGGCGCCCGGTGACACTGCGGCCTCGGAGTCCCTGGAGTGGGTGCGGTCGCTGCTGAGGATGGCGGCGGACAGCCCGGCCCTCCAGTCGGTGTGGAACGCCGCGTGCCACGACGCGGACGCCACCCTGGCAGGGGTGCTCGCTGCGCGCACCGGGCTCCCGGACGGGGTGGGCTCGCTGGAGATCCGGCTGATGGCCGGGGTCGCCGGCGCGGCGGTGCGGGCCGCGGTGGAGACCTGGGCGGCCGGCGACGCCCCGGCAACGGGACCCCAGGGGCCGGCCGCCCTGGCGGAACGCTGCCTGACCTTGGCGGAAGGCGCGCTGCGGGGCGTCTGATCCCGGATGCCGTACGACCGGCTCGCGAGGCCCGGCAGCGCTCCGCGAACCGGCCGGCCGTCCCGGGCCCGCTGTTTCAGGCCGGTGCCCACTGTGTCGCACGGTGCGGGGCCGCCGACAAGAGGGTGGAGCGGAACCTTCCGCAATATGCCGATGTGTGTCGGCCGTTCGGCCCCGGGTGCCGTACCGTCGGCTGATGCTGTGCATACGAGGTGTAGTGCTGCCCGAGCGTGAGGAACGCACGTTCTGGATCGACGGCGAGGTGCTCCGCGCGGGCCCTCCGCCCGGCGGGCTCACGGGCCGGGATACGGAGACGGTCGTCGACGGCGGCTGGCTGCTGCCCGGTCTCGTCGACGTGCACACGCATCCGGGCGCGTCGGCGCCGGATGCGCCCTTCGACGAGGACTTGCTGCGCAGGCAGCTGGGCGAGCACCGGGACGCAGGGGTGCTCGCGGTGCGCACCCCCGGCACCGCGCAGCGGATGCCCGCGTGGGTGGCGAAGGACCCGGAGCTGCCGCATGTGACGTCGGCGGGGCGGTGGCTGGCCACACCCGGCCGGTTCTTCCCCGGTTTCGGACGCGATGTGAGCGAGGCCGAGTTGGCACGGGCGGCCGTGGAGGAGGCGACCGCATCGTCCGGGTGGTGCAAGGTCATCGGTGACTGGGCCGCCGATGAACCCGCCCTGCCGCTGCCGCTGTTGACCTCGGTGGTGGCGGCGGTGCACGCGGCGGGCGGGAAGGTGGCGGTGCACTGCCAGACCGCCGAGGGCAGCCGCAATGCCGTACTGGCGGGCGCCGACAGCCTGGAGCACGGCATGCATCTGGACCCGGCCCTGCTGGACCGGATGGCCGCGCAGGGCACGGCGTTCGTTCCCACGCTGAGCGTCTTCGGCGCGAAGGAGGGCGCGATGCGGGCACGGGAGCCGGGCGTGCGCCGTGATCTGTGGCTGGCCGGCTGGGACGCCATGCTCGACAATGTGCGCGCGGCCCACGAGGCGCGGGTGACGGTGTTGGCGGGGACGGACTCCTTCCCTTGCGGGACGGTCGCGGGCGAGATGGAATGGCTGGTACGGGCCGGTCTGCCGGCCCACGAAGCACTCGGCGCCGCGTCCTGGACGGCACGGGCCTGGCTCGGTCTGCCGGGCCTCGTGGACGGCGCACCGGCCGATGTCGTCGCGTACGCCACCGACCCGACGCTGGACCCGGGCGCGCTGAATCACCCGAGCCGGATCGTGCTCCGGGGACGCGTCGTCCGGTGAGCGATGCGTGTGGTGGACAAGGCGCGCGGTGAGGGCCAGGTCAGGTCCTCTCAGGTCAGTATTCGGGCCGCCTCGCGTGCCTGTTCCCGCAGCCGTTCGTCAGCCGGGGTCATCGCCGGCCCCAGGCCCGAGGCCCGCACCCGGAGGTCCCGTTCGGCCAGGGCGGTCAGACGGCGGTGATGGTCCGGGCCGAGGGCAGCGGGCCCGAGTGCGACAAGGGCGTCCAGCGCGGTGACCGCGTCGTCGTCCTGCTCCGCGGCCTCCAGAAGCAGCGCGGCGGTGCGGGGGCCGTCCAGGGACTCGGGCGCGATCGAGCGGAGGGCGACCACCACCGACGGAACCTGCACCCGGTCGTCGAGCAGCCCCTCCAGCGCGGGAACCAGCGGCCGGGCCGCTTCGCCGATGCGGGCCGCCGCCCCCGCGGCACGGCCGAGCGTCCAGCGCATCCACGTCGGCTCCGCCTCCGCGAGCACACCGGCCAGCACCGGCACCGCTTCCTCCGGGTCACCGGTGATCCGCCACAGCGCCACGGCGATCTCCACGTCGGCGTCCAGCTGCGGGGAGTTGCGCGCGCCCTCGGCACCGCTGAGCGCGGACCGCAGCGCGGGCACCAGCCCGGCCGCCTCCGGGCCGAGCTCCGCGGCGAGCCGCGCGGCCTCCTGCACCTCGCGGTCGCCGGGCGCGAGCCGGTCGGCGACCGCCGCCAGCAGCGGGCCCGTCTCGCCGGTCAGCTCGCGCACCGCCACCGCCGCGGCGAGCCGGCCGTCCACCGGGCCGGTGCGGGCCGCGGCGGTCAGGAGCTCCGCAGTCGCCTCCCGGTGCTCCGGCGGGCAGATCGCGGCCAGCGCCTTCGGCACGGCCTTCGGGGCACCGGGCAGCGCGGACCGCAGCTCGGGCAGGGCAGCCGACGCCCGGCTCCCCCACGCGCCGAGCAGCAGGGCGAGCCGGACGACCTCTCCGGTGTCGAGGCCGTCCGCACCCAGCCGGGCACGGATCGCGTCCAGCAACGCAGCGTCGTACGGGAACGATGCACCGGCCGCGCCTGCGCCCGGGAAGCCGCACGCCGCGCCGAGCGCGCGTGGGCGCCGCCCCAGCTCACGGGCCAGCAGCGGCGCGGCCCGGTCGGGGGCCACGGCGACGAGCGCCTCCAGTGCGCGGTCCGCCGGGTCGCCCTCGCCCCCGGCGAGGGCGACCAGCACCTCAACAGCCGCCGCGGCCCGTGTGCCCAGCTTCGCGAGCAGCGAGTACGCCGAGGGCATACAGGCCGGGTCGGCGGTCAGCGCCTCCACGGCCCCGGCCAACCGCTCCGGCGCGCTGCGCGACAGCAGGCAGGCCGTCTCGGCCGCCCACAGCGCCTCCGTCCGTGCCTCGGGGACCGCACTGCGCAGGGCGGCATCGAGCAGGGTGTACGCGGCATCGCGGTCCGCGTCGGTGTCGCGGCGCAGCAGCGTCTCGACGACGTAGTGCAGCGGTTCGTTGCGCTCCAGGTCCAGCCGGCCCTCGACGAGGTCGTTCGCGGGCAGGAGGGACAGCATCGCCTCGTGGAGCGCGGGCCCCCAGGGCAGTCCGCCGTCCACGCAGGCCAGCAGTGCTGCGATCCGCACCTCGCCGGGCTCGTGCGCGCCGATGGCCGCGGTCGCGTCGGCGGCCGTACCCGGCGGGTCCAGATGCGCCATGGCGCCGAGGAGTTCGGCCCGTACCCGGGGATCCGTCTCGGTCTTCCCGCGCAGGCGGAGCACCGGCAGTACCTTTTCGGCCGCGCCGGTCATCGCGGCGGACCAGGCCGCGGCCCGCCGGAGCCCCGGATCATCGGCGTCGGCCTTCGCGAGAATCAGCGGCAGTTGGCCGACGACAGCCGCCCGGCAGGCCGCTTCGTCGCTGTCGCCCTCGTCCGCCCCGCCCTCGGCTATCCCGCCGAGCAGCACCAGCAGGTCCTCCGTGTGGTACCCAGCCGTGGCGAGCCGCGCGAGGTAGGGAACGGCGTGGGCCGTGGCCCCGTAGACCGAGCCCTGGTGCAGGATGCTGCCGTACAGCTCGGAGATCGCCTCGGACGCGGCCTCCTCGCTCTCCCCGACGAGCGCCCGCAGGCAGTCGGGGACGTCGGCCGCGCTCCCGTAGGCATGGTGGAGATCCGCCCACGGCTGGGCGTCGACGTCGGCGAAGAACCGGGTGAGATCCATGCAGCGGATCATGGCACCCGGCTCTGACAACGCCCACGCCGCCTGCCTTCGGCCGGCCCCGGACAGGCTTCGGCCCTACCCGGACGGGCTTGGGCCGGCCCTCAGCCGGTGAAGAAGTCCGTGACCTCGTGGGCGACCTGGTCGGGGTGGATCTCGTGCACCCGGTGGCCGCCCCCGATGGTGATCAGCCGGCAGTCCGGAATGAGCGAGGCCATGTCCGGCAACCTCCCCTGCGGCATGGTGGATTCCGGGCCGCCCGAGATGATCAGCGTCGGTGCGACGATCTCGCCGAGTCCGGCCGCCCACGCCGGGTCGGGGTCGGTCATCTCGGCCCGGATCGGAGCGACGACGGCCAGGTCGTACTCCACCGGCCCTTCCGGCGCGGCAGCCGGCTTCGGCTCGCTCGGGAACGGCGGCGGGGTCTCCACCAGTACCAGTCGCTCCACCCGGTCCGCGTGTTCCTGGGCGAGCAGATGGGCGACGACACCGCCCATGGAATGGCCGACCAGGCCGACCCGGTCGAGCTCGCACTCGTCCAGGAAGCCGAGTACGTCGTCCCGCATCAGCTCGCAGGAGCACTCGTCCGGCCAGTCGCTCCCGCCGTGGCCGCGCAGGTCGAGGGCGTACACCCGCCACTCCTCGCCGAGCAGGGCGGCGGCCGCCTCCCAGCTCGCGGCGGAGCCGCCGAGGCCGTGCAGCAGGACCACGGGAGAGCCGAACGGGTCGCCCCAGGTCCGGTACGCCAGCCGTACGTCACCGACATCCACTACAGACTGATCTTCCATGCCCATGACGCTACAGGCGCGTGGGCGCCCGGCACGCATCCAGCGGCGCCTACCGCCTCCGGTCCGGTCAAACCCGTGATCGGTGGGCGCGGGAAGCATCCGCCCCGCTGCCGCGCACGCCGGTGCGCACACCATATGACCTGCGCTTTCACTGCTGCTCGAAGTCCGGTCAGGACCCGTGACCCGTCGGTCGGCGACCCCGTTGGGGCTGGCGGACGGCTCACGCCGACGTGGGCCGGATCACGGAGGAGAAATTCGCATGATGAAGAAGATGATGCTGGCCGCGATGGTGCTGACCGCCGGTCTCGGGCTGGCCGTGAGCCCCGCCGCCCAGGCCGCGCAGAGCCCCGCCGCCGCACAGGCCGCGAAGGCGCCCGCGGCGGTCTGCACCGTCAACGACAACGGGGTGAACTTCCGCGGCGGACCGGGTGCCAATTACCCGGTCCTGGGTCAGGTGAACCGGGGTCAGAACCTCGACGCCCGTGGCCAGCAGGGCGAATGGATCATGGGTGACCTGTGGGGCGGACGCACGGGCGTCTGGATCCACGTGGCCTACCTCAACTGCTGAGGCCGCGCCACTCGTCGCGGACCCGTGTCCGTCCCGTACCGGCCCCGCATCGCGCGTTCCGCGGTGCGGGGCTGCCGCGTTGCGGGAAACTCCTCAACTCCCCGGTGCCGGAGGGGTGTACGGCCCTCTTCGACTCTGATAGGAAAGCTTCCTAACAGACCGATGCTACGAAGAACTCCCCTTGGAGGACTGGTGCACGCTCCCCATAAGCGCGCCGCACGTCGCAGTAACCGCTCCGTGCGCATCACGGTCATCGCGGTCGGACTGGCCCTCACGGCGATTCCCGTCGCCGCCTACGCCGGTAGCCCCACCCACCAGGCGGCACAGCAGCCGGCGGCAGCGGCCCCGAAGGCCGCCGCCGCGACCGGGCTGGACGATCCGGCGAAGAAGGAGATCGCCATGCAACTGGTCTCCAGCGCCGAGAACTCCTCCCTCGACTGGAAGTCCCAGTACAAGTACATCGAGGACATCGACGACGACCGCGGCTACACCGCGGGCATCATCGGTTTCTGCTCCGGCACGGGCGACATGCTCGACCTCGTCGAGCTGTACACCGAGCGCAAGCCCGGCAACGTCCTCGCGAAGTACCTCCCCGCGCTGCGCAAGGTCAACGGCACGCCCTCGCACAGCGGTCTCGACCCGAACTTCACCAAGGACTGGGTGAAGGCCGCGTCCGACTCGGCGTTCCGGCAGGCGCAGAACGACGAGCGGGACCGGGTGTACTTCAACCCGGCCGTCAAGCGGGGCAAGGCCGACGGCATCGGCACGCTGGGCCAGTTCGCGTACTACGACGCCATCGTCATGCACGGCGACGGCGACGACAGCACCAGCTTCAGCTCCATCCGCAAGCGGGCCCTCTCCAAGGCGAAGCCGCCGTCCCAGGGCGGCAACGAGGTCACGTACCTCAACGCCTTCCTCGACGCCCGCGTCTGGGCGATGAAGCAGGAGGAGGCCCACGAGGACACCAGCCGGGTGGACACCGCCCAGCGGGTCTTCCTCAAGAAGGGCAATCTGAATCTGGACCCGCCGCTCGACTGGAGGGTGTACGGCGACAGCTACCACATCGGCTGACGCACCGGACGGCACCGCCGCGGCGCGTACGGCGCCCCCGCGAGGGGCACCGTACGCGCCACAGCGCCGTACCGGGCCGGGCCGGGCCGGACCGGACCGGGTCAGTGCGCGGCACCGGTCGCCCCCGCAGTCGTGGACCCCGCTCGGGTCCACGGCGTCCGGCCGAGGGCCGTCCCCCTCGGCCGACCGGTTCCGGGGGTGCCGGGGAGCGTCAGGCTCCTGCGGCGATCCGTGCGAGGCGGCGGGCCTCGTCGCGGGTGGCGCGGGCGATGGCGTCCTCGTCCGCGGTGATCAGGTGGTTGTCCTCGACGACCGGCCTGCCGTTGACGAGGGAGAGGGTGACGGGGGCCGCCGCGCCGAAGACGAGGGCGGTCACCGGGTCGGCGATGGAGGCGTGGGCGAGGGTGTCGAGCTTCCAGAGCACCAGGTCGGCGAGCTTGCCGCGTTCCAGGGAGCCGATCTGGTCGGCGCGGCCGAGCACCTGGGCGCCGCCGTACGTTCCCAGGCGCAGGGCCTGACGTGCGTTCAGGGCCTTCTCGCGGTGGGCGCCGAGGCGGTTGATGAGGAGAGCGTTGCGCAGTTCGGTGTGGAGTTCGCCGGACTCGTTGGAGGCGGTGCCGTCGACACCGAGGCCGACCGGGACGCCTGCCGCGAGCATGTCGGGGACCCGGGCGATGCCCGCGGCAAGCCGGGCGTTGGACGAGGGACAGTGCGCGACGCCGGTTCCGGTACGGGCGAACGCGGCAATGTCGGAGTCGTTCATGTGGACGCAGTGCGCCATCCACACGTCTTCGCCGAGCCAGCCGGTGGACTCGAAGTAGTCGGTCGGCCCCATCCCGAACAGCTCGTGGCAGAACTTCTCCTCCTCGACCGTCTCCGAGCCGTGGGTGTGCATGCGCACCCCCTTGCGGCGGGCCAGCTCGGCGCCCTGTCGCAGCAGTTCCGTGGAGATGGAGAACGGGGAGCAGGGTGCGACGGCGACCTGGGTCATCGAGTCGAACGACGCGTCGTGGTGTGCGTCGATGGTCGCCTCGGTGCCGGCGAGCGCGCCGTTGAGGGTCTCCACCGCGAAGTCCGGCGGCAGTCCGCCGTCCTTGACACTGCGGTCCATGGACCCGCGGGCGAGGGTGAACCGTACGCCCATGTCGCGGGCGGCCCCGACGACGGCGCCGGACAGATCGCCGGATCCCTGCGGGTAGACGTAGTGGTGGTCCATGGCGGTGGTGACGCCGCCGCGGGCCATCATGGCGAGCGAGCCCTGGGCGGCGGCCCGGACCATCGGCTCGTCGATGCGCGCCCACGTCGGGTAGAGGGCGACCAGCCAGTCGAACAGGTTGTGGTCGGTGGCCAGGCCGCGGGTGATCCACTGGTAGAAATGGTGGTGCGTATTGACCAGGCCGGGGGTGACCAGGTGCCCGGTGCCGTCGATGCGGCGTACGACGTTCTCCAGGCCCTCGGGGGCCCGGCCTGCGCCGAGGCACTCGATCCTGTTGCCGGCGACGACGAGGTGGCCGCAGGCGTACTCGGTGTCGTGGGCGTCGACCGTGGCGATGGCCACGTTCTCGATGACGATGCGGGATACGGGGTCTGCCGAAGGTGCCATGGTGCTTCCTTCCGGGATGAGTGGCGATGCGGGCGCGGCAGGACCCTAGTGTTCCGAAAGTCCCGCCTGGCCGGGAACGCCCGGCACTTCCCCAAGCTCTCGGCTTCGCTCGAGCAGGGGAGACCCCATTGCTCGCCGCGTTGTCGGTCGTCGGCGCAGCCCGCTGCGCCCTCCTCCCTCCGGTGTGGCGCGTCCCCGCCGACTGCGGGCGGCGGGGATGCGCGCCCCGCGTCAGAGGTTGGTCATGTCGACCGGGATGTGCGGCTCGCAGCCGTCGCGCAGGATGGTGGCCTCGATCAGGCCGTAGGGGCGGTCGGCGGCGTAGTACACGGCGCCGTCCTTGGCTTCGTTCTCCAGGCCGAAGGCGGAGAGGTCCTGTCGGAAGTGGTGCTTGTTGGGGGCGGAGAAACGGATCTCGTCGATCTCGCTGCGGTTGTTGATGACCCGCGAACCCATCTGGTACAGCGTCTGCTGGAGCGAGAGCGAGTACGTCTCCACGAACGCGTGCAGGATGTGCTTCTTGACCTGCGCGTAGGACTTCTCCCACTGCGGCATGCGCTGCTCGCCGGATGTCCAGTTGTGCCGCCACCACGTCGACAGGGACGTGGCGAGGATCCGGTCGTAGTCCTCCTGGAGCGTCGTGTACTTGTCCTTGATGTAGCCCCAGAACTCGGAGTTCGTGGTGTTCATCAGGGTCAGGTCCTTGAGCCCGGACAGGACTTCGAACTTCTCGCCGTCGTACGTGATCTGCGCGAGGCGGGTCTCCTGCCCCTTGCGGACGAAGGAGTGCTTGACCTCGTCGGCGCCGATGGACTCGGAGTTGCCCTCGGAGCCGGCGATGCGCTCCCAGGCGTACTCCTCGATGCGGATGCGCGCGCGGTGGATCGAGGGCTGGCTGTCCACGAAGTGCCGGGCGAGGTGGATGCCGTACTGCTCGGCCGACTCGATGCCGAATTCCTTGGCGAACGCGAAGCAGGTGTTCTTCGTGGTGTCCGTCGGAAGGCAGTTGGCGTTCGAGCCGTTGTAGTGGACGTCGTCCAGGTCGCCGGAGAGTGCGACGGAGACGTTCAGGTCCTTGATGTGATGGGTGTCGCCGTCCCTCGTGATCTTTACGACGCGGTTCTCCGCTTTGCCGTACTGGTTCTGGCCGAGAATCGTGGGCATGTCTGCTAGCTCCCTCGGTATACGGAGTAGCCGAACGGGTTGAGCAGCAGCGGCACGTGATAGTGCTCGCCCGGCAGGACGGCGAAGGTGATCGCCACTTCAGGGAAGAACGCACCGCTGTCCCTTGCGCGGGGGGCGTCCTGCTGCGCCTCGGCTTGCTTCTTGGCTGCGAAGTACGCCTCGGTCTCGAAGCCGAGGCGTACATGGGTGGTGCCCTCCGGCAGCGCCGGCAGGTCCTTGCATCGACCGTCCGCGTCGGTGGCGGATCCGCCGAGCGGTGCCCAGGGCGCGTCGGCGCCACTGCGGGCGGCGAGCGTGATGGCGACGGCCGCGGCGGGGCGGCCGATGCTGGTGTCCAGGATGTGGGTGGACACCGATGCGGTGGTGTCGGTACTCAAGACCGTCACTCTCCTTCGGTCACGAGACGGGTCAGCCGGATGCGGTTGATCTTGCCCAGCTCGGTGCGCGCGATCCCGCGCTCCTGCTCGGGCGAGTTCCCGATCCGGGACTTCACCGCGTCGCGCATCTGCTCACCGGTGGCTCCGGTGGCGCAGATCAGGAAGACATGTCCGAACCGCTCCTGGTAGGCCAGGTTCAGTTCGAGCATCTCGGCCTTGAGTTCCTCGGTGGCGCCCGCCATCCCCCGCTGTTCGCGGAGGGAGGCCGCGTCTCCGGGCTTCGGGCGGCCTATCGGCGGGTGACCGGCCATCGCGTCGGCCAGATCCTCCCGGGCCAGTGCGGCCGTGGCGGCGTCACTGGTACGAAGGAGGGCTTCCGCGGTGACGTACGGGCGTCGGGAGAGGATCACTCTTCCCCATGCCGCACTGGCACACACCTCGTGCAACACGGCGGTGGCCTCGTCGTCCGCCAGGGTGTTGAACCGGGCGAGGCCCGGCGTGGAGCTCGAAGTCACGGGGAGCCTCCGTGGCTGTTTTCGCTGTGCGTTCTTCGCTTCGCGTCGGTCGGGCTGCGGATAGCTAACGCCCTCCACAACACCGCGTCAACACTTTGTTGAAATTACGCGAACGCAGAAAGCCGCCGCCCGGCTCCCCGGACGACGGCCCTGCGCGGTCTTCCACCGCGTTCGCTCGACTACGGCCTCAACTACTCACCTTTGGTGGCATTTTCCCTGTTCAGGTAGTTGTAGACGGTGAAGCGGCTGACTCCCAGCGCGCCCGCCACCGTCTCCACACCGTGCCGCACCGAGAAGGCACCACGTGCCTCCAGGGCCCGCACCACCGACTGCTTGGCCCTGCGGTCCAGTTCGGCGAGCGGCATCCCGTGCCGGCGCTCCAGGGCGGCCAGAATGTGATCGAGCGACTCCGAGAGCTGGGGCAGCCGTACGGCTATGACGTCCTCGCCCTCCCAGGCCAGTACGACGTCGTCGGGCTGGGCCTGCTCGGGCCCCAGCAGCTCGGCACCCATGGCGTCGACGAGCGGCTTGACCGCCGTGACGAGCGGATGGTCGGCCGGTTCGGTCACTTGGCGTCCTCCCCGATCACATTGACCTGGAGGGACACTCGGGTGGCACCCGATGCCAGGGCCCGGCGGAGCAACGAGTCCACCGCGATGAGCACCGCGTCCGCGCCGCCCTCCGCCGTGTTGCCGAAGGGGCCGACGTCCACGGCGTCCAGGTCGGCCGACTGGATGACCTCGCGAGCCACGACCGCGTGGGCGGGCGCCTCGTCGAGATCGAAGGGCTCGGTGGTGAACTCCACTCTCAAGCGCACTGTGCCTCCCTCATGCGTTCACCGCGCGGCTGTGAGGCCCGCGGCTCGGGCCCGACCCTAACGGAGACGGGCGGGGCGGTCCGGCGCCGGATCCGAGCGCGCGCCCGGCCGGTGCGGGTCAGGCCGCCGTCGCGGGCGTCGATCCGGAAGGAGGTCACCGTGCTCGACCTCCGGCGCGGCCCCCGGGGACCGTCGGGCGCCGGGCGGCGCGGGGGCCGTCGACAGGGCGGCGCCGGCGAGCAGCGCGCCGAGGACGCCGCGACCCCGGCCATGATCCGCCGGACACGCCCTGGTGCGCGCGCCGGTCCACGAAGTGCGCCAAGACCCTCCCCCGGACCTCCCGCTTGGTGGACGATGAGGGTCTGGAGCGGAGCCGGAGGGTGATACATGGTGGAGTCGGTGCCGGTGCGCTGTCCGGCCTGCGGCCGCGACCACGCGTACCGCCCGTCGGCCTACCCCTGCCCGTGCGGAGCGCCGACCGCCCCGCCCGTGCTGCGCGGCGCCCCGGCCGTCCCGATCACCCACCGCACCTGGAACGACGACTGGGTGGCGGTGTGCTGCCCCGCCTGCGGGCGGCTGGATCAGTGGCCGCAGCCGGAGCTGTGCTGCCCTTGCGGTACGGTGCTGCGCATCCCGGTCCGGCCGGCGGCGGCCGACGGCGCCCCCGCACCCGAGGACCGCACCCCGCCCGCCGGCCCCACGCACATCCCGCTGCCGCGCACGGCCCCGGCGCCCCGGACCGCGTTCCGCGCCGTCGCCATCCGCGGTGCGGGCGACGCGCTCGCGACCGCGGCCCGTTATCTGAGCTGGCTGGGCTACCGGGACGTGGTGCGGCCGCCGGAGCCCGCGCCCGACCGGATCGACCTGCGGGCCGCCGGGTTGGTGGCCCAGGTCGACACGGTCACCCGCCCGACCACCCTGCGCGATGTCGAGTGCCTCTGGCTGCACGCGCTCAGCGCATCGGCCACCGGCGTCTTCTTCTCGCTCCCGGGGTACGCGCCGGAGGCCACGGCGCGCGCGGACGGCCTGGGCATGCCGCTCTTCGTGCTGGACCCGGCGGGAACGCCGCGGCCGGTCAACAGCCCTGCCGACGAGCTGCTCAGCACCGGGGCCTGAGCCGTGTCCCGGGGCGACATACTGGCCGTATGCGCATCCGTACCGCCCGTCGCACCGACCTTCCGATGCTCCAGGGCATCGAGCGTGCCGCCGGCGAACCGTTCCGCACCCTCGGCATGTCCGCGATCGCGGACGACGATCCGCCGCCGCTCGGCCTGCTGGAGGAGTACCGCCGGGCCGGCCGCGCCTGGGTGGCCGCGGACCCCGAGGACCACCCGGTCGGCTATCTGATCGCGGACCGGGTCGACGGGGCGGCCCACATCGAACAGGTCTCCGTGCATCCGTCCGCCGCACGGCGCGGCGTGGGAAGCACGCTGATCGACCACCTCGCCGGCTGGGCCGGCGAGCAGGGTCTGGGCGCGCTCACGCTCACGACCTTCTCCCACGTCCCCTGGAACGCGCCGTACTACGCCCGCCTCGGCTTCCGCACGCTCGCCGAATCCGAACTCACCGACGGGCTGCGGAAGATCAGGGCGCAGGAGGCCGAACACGGCCTGGACCACTGGCCGAGGGTCTGCATGCGACGCGAAACCCCGCACACCGGTCACCCCCGGCAGCTCACCGGAGCCGACCGGCAACAGTGAGTGCAATCGGTCACGTTGGGGCCAGGGGGCCACAAATGTTCGGCCACTGTCAGTGGCGGGCCTTAAGGTTGTGCCCATGGCATTAACTCCACGGCATACCCCATCCGCCAACCGGCCGCGCACCTCCCGGCCGGCACCCTCGTCCGCCGCCCGCGCGAACGAGGCGATACGGGCGCTCGTGGACGCGCGCGCGGGCCAGGACTGGTCCTCGGTGGAGTCCGCCGCCTACGAGGTACTGCTGATCGAATGGGCGGCCGCGACCCGGGGCGTCAGCGGCGACATCATCGAGGCCGCCTGACGACGCCCGGGTCGATCCGGCTCTACTGCCCGTAGCCCTCCCGCAGTTCGATCTTCCGGACCTTCCCGCTGACCGTCATCGGGAAGGCCTCCAGGATCCGCAGCTGCCGGGGGATCTTGTAGTGCGCCAACTGCTCGCGGCAGAAGGCCGTCACCTCGTCCAGGGTCGGCGGGTCCGCCGGGTTCCTCGGGATGACACAGGCCAGGATCTCCTCGCCGTAGGTGTCGTCCGGTACGCCCACCACCTGCACATCGGCGATCTTCGGGTGGCCGTAGAGGAACTCCTCGATCTCGCGCGGATAGACGTTCTCGCCACCGCGGATGATCATGTCCTTGATCCGGCCGACTATCTGTACGTAGCCGTCCTCACGCATCACCGCGAGGTCGCCGGTGTGCATCCAGCGACCGGCGTCGATGGCCTCGGCGGTCCGCTCGGGCTGCTCCCAGTAGCCGAGCATCACGCTGTAGCCACGGGTGCGGAGTTCACCCGGCACGCCGCGCTCCAGCGTCACCCCGGTCACCGGGTCGACGACCTTGACCTCGATGTGCGGCATCACGCGGCCGACGGTGCCGGTGCGGCGTTCGAGGTCGTCGTCGCGGCGGGTCTGGGTGGAGACCGGTGAGGTCTCCGTCATGCCGTAACAGATGGACACCTCGTCCATGTGCATCTCGGTGACGACCCGCTTCATCACCTCGACCGGGCAGGGCGATCCGGCCATGATGCCGGTGCGCAGCGAGGAGAGGTCGTACGAGGCGAAGTCGGGGAGGTTCAGCTCCGCGATGAACATGGTGGGGACGCCGTAGAGCGAGGTGCAGCGCTCCTGTTGCACGGCGGCGAGCACGGCGGCTGCCTCGAAGGCGGGGGCCGGGATCACGATGCACGCGCCGTGCGAGGTGGCGCCCAGATTGCCCATGACCATGCCGAAGCAGTGGTAGAAGGGGACGGGCAGACAGATCCGGTCCTGTTCCGTGTAGGCGACCAGCTCCCCCACGAAGTACCCGTTGTTGAGGATGTTGTGGTGGGAGAGGGTGGCCCCCTTGGGGAAGCCGGTGGTGCCGGAGGTGTACTGGATGTTGATCGGGTCGTCGCAGGACAACTCGGCTTCCCGCGCGGCGAGCTGCCGTGCCGTCACGGATCCGGAGGCGGCCAGCAGTTCGTCCCAGGACGGGTCGCCGATGTAGTGCACGGCGCGCAGCTCGGGGCAGTCGGCTCGGACCTGGCCGACCAGGGCGCGGTAGTCGCTGGTGCGGTGCGAGAGCGAGGAGACCAGGAGCGAGATCCCGGCCTGCTTCAGCACGTACGCCAGCTCGTGCGCCCGGTACGCCGGGTTGATGTTGACCATGATGGCGCCGATGCGGGCGGTGGCGTACTGCACGAGCACCCACTCCGGGCAGTTGACCGCCCAGATACCGACCCGGTCCCCCTTGGCCACGCCCGAGGCCATCAGGGCGCGGGCCAGCTCGTCGACCGCCGCGCCGAATTCGGCGTAGGTCCAGCGCCGTCCGGACGCGACGTCCACGAGCGCCTCGCGGTCGCCGAACGCCTCGATCGCGCGGTCCAGATTGCGTCCGACGGTGTCGCCGAGCAGCGCCGTGGTGCCGGTGCCGTGCGCGTAGGAGAGCTCGCTCATCGCAGATCACCCTCGTCGTACTCGGTGCCGGTTCCCTGGGCCGTGCGCTCGCGCAGTTCGATGCGGCGGATCTTGCCGGAGACGGTCTTGGGCAGCTCGGCGAACTCCAGCTTGCGGACCCGCTTGTACGGGGCGAGGACCGACCGGGAGTGTTCGAACAGCACCTTCGCCGTGTCCGGGCCGGGCTCCCAGCCCTCCGCGAGCACGATGTACGCCTTCGGGACGGCGAGCCGGACCGGGTCGGGGGCGGGGACGACAGCGGCCTCGGCGACCGCCTCGTGTTCCAGCAGGGCGCTCTCCAGCTCGAACGGCGAGATCTTGTAGTCGGATGCCTTGAACACGTCGTCGGCGCGGCCGACATAGGTGATGTATCCGTCCGCGTCGCGCGAGCCGATGTCGCCGGTGCGGTAGTAGCCGCCGGCCATGGCCTCGGCGGTACGGTCCGGGTCGCCGTGGTAGCCGGTCATCAGGCCCACCGGGCGGCCGGACAGATCGAGGGAGATCTCGCCCTCGGCCGCGCCGGGCTCGCCGGTGACCGGGTCCAGGAGCTCGACCTTGAAGCCGGGGCTGGGCCGCCCCATCGAACCGGCCTTCAGCAGCTGGCCCGGGGTGTTGGCGACCTGGACGGCGGTCTCGGTCTGGCCGAAGCCGTCGCGGATGGTGACGCCCCAGGTGCGCCGCACCGTCTCGATGACCTCCGGGTTCAGTGGCTCACCGGCCGCGACGACCTCGCGCGGCGGGGTCTTCAGCTGGGAGAGGTCGGCCTGGATCAGCATCCGCCACACGGTGGGCGGGGCACAGAAGCTGGTGACTCCCGAGCGGTCCATCTCGGCCATCAGCCGGCCCGCGTCGAAGCGGGTGTAGTTGAAGATGAAGACGGTCGCCTCGGCACTCCAGGGCGCGAAGAGGTTCGACCAGGCGTGCTTGGCCCAGCCGGGCGAGGAGATGTTGAGGTGGACGTCCCCGGGCTTGAGGCCGATCCAGTACATCGTCGACAAGTGGCCCACGGGGTACGAGACATGGGTGTGCTCGACGAGCTTGGGGCTGGCGGTCGTGCCGGAGGTGAAGTAGAGCATCAGCGGCTCGTCGGCGTCGGTCTTCCGGTCCGCCTCGAAGGTCTCCGGCTGCTCGTCGGCCCCGGCGTACGACAGCCAGCCGGGCACGTCCACGCCGACGGCGAACCGGGAGTATTCGCCGGGCACCTCGTCGAACTTCGCGGTGTCGGTGTCCCGGACCAGGACGTGCCGGACCCGGCCGCGCTCCACCCGGTCGCGCAGGTCGACCGGGCCGAGCAGCGGGGTGGCGGGGATGACCACGGCGCGCAGCTTCATCGCGGCGAGGGCGGTCTCCCACAGCTCGACCTGGTTGCCGAGCATGACGAGGATCCGGTCCCCGGCGCGCACGCCCTGGGCGCGCAGCCAGTTCGCGGCCTGGTTGGACCGGGCGGACATCCGTGCGAAGGACACCTCGGTGCGGCCGCCGTCCTCCTCCACGATGTGCAGAGCGGTGCGGCCGTTGTTCTCGGCGATGACGTCGAACCAGTCGAGGGCCCAGTTGAAATGGTCGGTCCTGGGCCAGCTGAAGCCCTCGTAGGCCGCGTGGTAGTCCTCGCGGTGCTTCAGCAGAAAGTCCCGGGCAGCCCGGAACGATTCCGTCGCGCTGGTTGCCGACATGTGCCCTCCTCATTGCGGACCGGACCGGTCGCTTAACATCATGTAAACAGTGACCCAGGTCTCACCACCCCCGAACGGGGGTGCTGCGAGGGGGTGGCCGAGCCCCCCTCGGAGCCGGGCAGGAAAGGCGTCAGCGTGCCGGATTCCGTCGATGCGGTCGAAATGCAGACAGCGCTGCTGCGGCTGCGCCGGACCAGTGGGCTGCCGGTGGCCTTCGGCGGGCTGCTCGCCGACCCCCGTCATGCCCGGATCGCCGAGCTGAACGGAGCACAGACCGCCGCCCTGCGCGGGCTCGTCATCTCGGCGGGCAGCGGGCTGGGCGGCAAGGCGATCGCGCTGTCCCGGCCGTGCGCGGTGACCGACTACCACTCCTCGCGCCACATCAGCCACGAGTACGACCTGGCGGTCGCGGCCGAAGGCCTGCGCTCGGTGGTCGCGGTCCCCGTCGTGGTGCGGCGCAAGGTGCGCGGGGTGCTGTACGGGGCACTGCGTGAGCCGATCACGCTCGGAGACCGTACGTTCGACGCGGCGGTCGCCGCCGCCCGCGATGTGGAGCAGGCCCTGGTGGTGCGGGACGAGGTGCAGCAGCTGCTGGCGATGACGCGGGAGCAGGTCACCGATCCGAGGGCGGCCCCGGAGGCGTGGGAGGACGTCCGTGAGGCCCACCGCGAGCTGCGGGCCCTGGTCCCGAAGGTCGTCGACCCGGCGTTGCGGGACGAGCTGCTGGCGGTGTGCGGGCGGCTCGCCTCGGCGGCCGCGCCCCGCTCGCCGAAGTCCTGCGAGGTGCAGCTGGCGCCGCGCGAGCTGGATGTGCTGGCCTGCGTGGCGGCGGGGGCGACGAACGCGGTGGCGGCGGGGCGGCTCGGGGTGCGGCCGGAGACGGTGAAGGGCTATCTGCGTTCGGCGATGCGCAAGCTGGGGGCGCACACCCGTCTGGAGGCGGTGGTGGCGGCCCGGCGCGCAGGGCTGCTGCCGTAGCCGGCGATACCCGAAGGCTCCCCTCTCACTCCCCGAATCTCACTCCCCGAAGTCGACGAAGGTCGCGAACCGGATGTCGTGGCCGGTTCCACCCGACGCCGTCATGACCGAGGAGAGCATCCGTACGGCCTCCTCCGTGGCCGCGCCGCGCTCCGCCCGGCCGAGCGGGCGCAGGATGAGCGCGTCGGCGGCGGTGTGCAGGGATGGTGGACCGCATCGTGACGATGTGCACCGCCTCGCGGGACTCCATCAGCGCGGCAAGTTCCGCCGGGCCGAAGCCGTCGAGGCGGGGCGCAGAGCTGGTAGTAGGGCGGCGCTACGCGTCGCCGCGGACGGCTTCGGTCCGCATCAAAGGTCGTGCTCCGGTCCGTACGCCCCGCCATGCCGCCGCGCCGCAGGACCCGGGATCACGGGACGACCGCCCGCATCATGGGGCGGTGATCAGTGTCCTGTTCGCCGTCCTCACCGCGCTCAGCAACGGCACCGCCTCCGTGCTCCAGCGCCGTGCCGCCCGCACCGTCCCCGACAGCGAGGCGATGCGTCCGTCGCTGATCGGGCATCTGCTGCGCCAGCGGCTGTGGCTCGCCGGGATCGGTCTGGTGATCGTCGCGGCCGTCTGCCAGGCCGTGGCGCTGGCCACCGGACCGATCTCCGTGGTCCAGCCGATCTTTGTCATCGAGCTGCCCGCCACGCTGCTGATGGCGGCGTTCGTGATGCGCGTCCGGCTGCCCCGGCGGGTCTGGTACGGGGTGGTGGCCGTGACCTTCGGGCTGGCCCTCGGCATGGCCTCGGCGGCCCCCGGCGGCGGCAGTGACTCCGTGCGGGGAGCGGCCTGGGTCCCCGCGCTGGTCCTGACCGGAGTCTTCGAGGCCACGCTGATCGGCGCGGCCCTGAAGAGCCGCGGCGACACCCGGGGCGCACTCCTCGGCCTCGGCGCCGCATGCGGGTACGCCCTGACTGCGGCGTTCATGAAGGACGCCATGGCGCGGCTCGGAGGCGGCGGTGGAGCGGTGGCGCTGCTGACGTCCTGGCAGCTGTACGCCACCGCGGTGGCCGGGGTGGGCTCCCTGTTCCTGCTCCAGAACGCCCTCCAGGCGGGCACGCTGGCCGCCGTCCAGCCGATGCTGACCCTCGGGGACGCGCTGATCAGCGTGACGTACGGGGTGACGCTCTTCGGCGAGGAGCTGCGCACCGGCTGGTGGGTGCTGCCCGAGCTGCTCGCGCTCGCGCTGATCGCGGCGGGCTGCGTGGAACTGGCCCGTTCCCCGCTGGCGGCCGGGAACCCGGCCCCGCCCGCGCGCCGGGTCAGGTGAGCCGGCCCGGCCCGGGAGGGCGATTGCCTGCGACCGGGTCGCGCCGCCCCGCGCTCGGCGCTATTCTCCGGTCGAGCCTTGTGTGGCGTACGGGCAAGGGGCCCGGTTCTTTTTTCTGGGGGTCGGTGTGGTTGCTGGTCGCGTCGTGCGGTTCGACGGAGCTCGGGGATACGGCTTCATCGCGCCCGATCACGGGGGTGAGGACGTCTTCCTCCATGTGAACGACATGTTGATCCCCGAGTCCTACGTACACACGGGTACGGCGGTCGAGTTCGAGATCGAGGACGGTGACCGCGGACTGAAGGCGTCGTCGGTCCGGCTGGCCGAGGGGCCCGACGGTAAGCCGTTGACCCCGCCGAGGACCTCGGGCATCACCGTTTCCGGAGCACCGGACGACGACACCCTGTGCGACGTGCTCAGCGCGGCCGAGTACACCAGGGACGTCACCGACATACTGCTGGAGTCCGCACCGTCGTTGACGGGTGCCCAGATCCTCCAGATCCGGCGCGGGCTGCTGCAGTTCGCCAAGAACCACGGCTGGACCGAGGGCTGACGACCCCGGGGCCGTCCTCGCATTTCCGGCGCCGGGCCGTCCCGCCCGTTCAGCCGCTCGGCTCCCGTACCACCAACGGGGTGCCGAGTACCTGGTGTCCGCCGGTGGCCAGCATGCGTACCTCACCCCGGTCACTGATCTCCGCGCGCACGATTCCGGTCTCGTCCTCGTAGATCGGGTAGCCGCCGGCTCCCGACTGTTCCGTGCGCCGGACGGTCACCGTGTCGTCCTCCACGGCGGACGCCTGAAATACCAACTGGTAGCTCTCCGGATAATCCATGACCGTTCTCCGATGCGGATGGGGCAGGGCATGTTCCTCCCGCACCTTCCATGGTCCCTCCGACCGGCCCTCGGCGCCCGAGCAGCGGCCCACGGCTGCGGACTCATGCCCGGCCCACTTATCCTGAACCCATACGGGCGGTTCGACAGCACTCGGGTGCATACCGCATGAATAGCCCCCTTTCTCCCCGAGTCGTGTGCACGGCATGCACGCCCGGGATCCCCGAAACCGGGAAGGGACACACCATGATGGATGCCGACAGGGGAGACGATGTCTACCAGCCCCAGCAGCCGGAGGCCTCGGACCTCACCGAGCAGCTCGACGTCGAGGACACCCTGGACAACCGGGGGCTGACCGACGCTCTCGACGAGGGCTACTCCCCGCCCGAGCGCCCGTGGGCGGTGGAGGACCGGGGCACCACCGCCGCCGAACAGCACGACGGCGAGTCGCTGGAAGGCCGGCTGGCCCGTGAACTCCCCGACTCCCCCGACACCGACGGGGACGGCGACGGAATGGGGGATCTGCCCGGCGGTGACGGCGAGCTCTGGGACGCGGAGGTCGGTACGGCACGGGCCGGCCGGCTCACCCGGCAGCTGGACATCGACGAGCCGGACACCATGGCGGGCGAGGACGTCGGGATCGACGGGGCCGGCGCGTCCGCCGAGGAGGCGGCCATGCATGTGGTCTCGGACGGCCAGGTCTGAGACGACAGCCCCCTGGCACCGTTCGCACGGACCCGGCGCGAACCGCGCGCCCAGTTCCGGGTCACCGGCGCGCCGGACGGGCACCACGACATCGTGCGCTTCGGCTGGGGAGTGGTCTCCACCGCCGACGGTTCGGCGCCCGTCGCCGGGTCGGACGTGGCCATCCTCGCCGAGGGCGGCCGCATCTGCTCGGTCAGCGGCTTCCTCGACCGGGTGCCCGGCGCCTGAACGTGCGCCGGGATGCCCGGGGCGGGCCCGGTACCACCCGCCTCAGGCCGGCTCGTCGAGAAACTTCCCGCCCTCCAGAAGCGTCTTGAGCGTCGAGAGGATCGCCACCCAGCCGCTGCTGACGCCCTCCAGCATCCTGCTGTCGGGGCTGTCGAACCCGTCATGGGTGAGCGTCAGCTTGATCCCCAGCTCGGGTTCCTCGGCCGGCTCGATGTCGAAGGCGACCTTCGACCGCTCCTGGACGGCCCTGTCCCACTCCTCGTCCGAGGCGAAGTCGAACATCTGGCGGTGCATGGGCTGGAGGGTGTGCCAGGTGTACGAGAGCCGCCTGCCGGGTTCCGCCTCCAGGACCCGCTGGCCGACCTCCTCGAACTCGCCGTCCGGGTCCATCTTCCAGCGGACCGGTGCACCGGGTTCCCAGGTCGAGTCGGGGCCGTAACCGCCCATGTAGATCTTGATGAGCTCGGGGTCGGTCAGCGCGTGGTAGAGCTTCTCGGCGCTGGTCTGGATGTAGAGGGCGTAGACGAACTCGGGCTTGTCCATGACGGTTCCTTCCTACGGGGTGTCGGCGAAGTCCACTGCGGCCGGTGACCGCGATGCCCGCGACTGCGCCGGGAGTGCCAACCGGTCCGGGCGCCGGCTCCAGCAGGCGGTCGGTGAAGAACCGGGCCGCGAGGTCCGCGACGTCGTCCGGGCGCTCCAGGACGAACTCAGTGATATATACGCCTTCGCGAAGGTGATTCCGATCCGCGTTCCCCCGTGCGGCGGGAGGTCGTTCAGCGGTACGCATTCAGCGGTCGCGGCGGACGGCGCACCCCCGCCGCCGATGGCCGGCCCGTACACTCCGCGATCATGACGATCGACATGACTCACGCCGACGGGCCCGCACTCTTCCCGACGATGTCCACCATGCGCGCGATGCGCCGTCTGAAGCCGGAACCGGTGCCGGACGAGACGCTGGAGCAGCTCATACAGGCCGCGGTCTGGGGCCCCAGCGGCGGCAACATGCAGTGCTACGAGTACGTGGTGGTGACCGACCGCGAGGTGATGGCACGTCTGGCGCCGCTGTGGAAGCGATGCGTGGACGCCTACCTGGCGACGACCGGGAAGTACGCGCCCAAGGGCATGGACGACGCGGCGTACGGCCGGATGGTCGCCGCGATCGAGTACCAGCGCGACCACTTCGCCGACACTCCGGCGCTGATCGTGCCCTGCTACCGGTTCCCGGAGCCGCGTCTGGACGAGGAGGGGCTGCTGGCCTCCGCGCAGGCGCTCGGCCCGGCCGCGACCGAGCACATGATGAACACCCAGGCACGCTTCCAGGCGCTCGCCGAGGGCTCCTGCGTCTACCCGGGCGTACAGAACATCCTGCTCGCCGCACGGGCCCTGGGGCTCGCGGCGAACATCACCATCTGGCACCTGATGCTGGAGCAGGAGTGGAAGGAAGCCCTCGGCATCCCCGAGGACATGCACACCTATGCCGCCATCCCGGTCGGGTGGCCGCTGGGCAACTTCGGCCCGGTGCGGCGCCGCCCGGTGGCGGACGTCATCCACCGCGACCGCTGGTAGTTCCCGGGCATCGACGGCCCGTCCGTTCACCGGGCGGGCCCACGCCTCGAACCTCAACTCCGTTGGAGTGAAAGGGAGTTCGACGCACCGCAACAGTGATTGTCATGCCCTGGACGGATGGATACGCTGAGCGGGCTTCACGGCCCCCGGCCCACCCCACTCGGCCCCGGGGGCCGTACTTCTCTCTCCGCCCCCCACCGAGCAGGAGCAGGTATGCCCAGCCGCGCCGCCGCCCACACCAAGGGCCGCGCATCCGTCCTGGCGGCCCTCACCGCCACCGTCCTCACCGTGACCGGCACGCCGGCCCTCGCCGCCGCGGACGGCGACCACCCGATGAACCGGGCGTTCGCGCTGGCCGCCGCGGAGTTCGACGTGCCGCGCGATCTGCTCGCCGCCGTCGGTTACGGCGAGACCCGGCTCGACGGCCACTCCGGGCGCCCCAGCCAGGCCAACGGCTACGGCGTGATGCACCTGGTGAGCAACCCCACGAACAGGTCCCTGGAACAGGCGGCGGCCCTCACCGGCAAGCCCCTCGCCGAGCTCCGCACCGACACCGCGGCCAACATCCTGGGCGGCGCCGCGGTGCTGCGCAGTCACGCGGACAAGCTCGGCCTCGATGCCCGGGACCGCGAGGACATCGACGCCTGGTACCCGGCCGTCGCCCGGTACGGCGGCGCGCAGGGGCGGGCCGCGGCCCTCTACGCCGACACCGTCTACACCTTCCTGGCCGACGGGCTGAAGGCGCTCGTCCCCGGCGGCGAATGGGTCTCGGTGACGAGTCGTCCGATCTCCCCGGACAAGGGGGAACTCTCCGCCACCGACGTACGCACCCAGAGCCCGGACTACCCCTCGGCGCTGTGGGTCCCGGCCAACTCGAACAACTACGCGACGGGCCGCTCGGCGAAGATCGACAAGGTGGTCGTCCATGTCACGCAGGGCTCGTACGCGGGCTCCATCAGCTGGTTCCAGAACCCGACCTCGGAGGTGAGCGCCCATTACGTGGTGCGCTCCTCCGACGGCGAGATCACCCAGATGGTGCGCGACAGCGACACCGCGTACCACGCGAAGAGCGCCAACGCCTCGGCACTCGGCATCGAGCACGAGGGCTTCATCGACGATCCTTCCTGGTTCACGGACCCGATGTACCGCTCGTCGGCGGCGCTGACCAAGTACCTGTGCGACCGCTACGGGATCCCGAAGGACCGGGCGCACATCATCGGGCACAGCGAGGCACCGGGCAACGACCACACCGACCCGGGGCCCTACTGGGACTGGACCCGCTACATGCAGCTGGTCGGCGGGGACACCGGCGGCGGTGAAGGCTCCGACGGGCTGAGCTTCACCTCGTACGCGACCCAGCAGAGCGGTTCGACGGGCGCCCAGGTCAAGGCGGTTCAGCAACTGCTCAACGAGCAGGGCTACTCCGCGGGCGCGGTGGACGGCAGCTTCGGCCCGGCCACGAGAACCGCGGTGACGGCGTACCAGGTGGCGCGCGGACTGGATGCCGACGGCGTGGTGGGGGCCAGGACCTGGACCGCGCTGCTGTCGGCCGGCGCGACGCCGAGCCTCCAGCAGGGCACGTCGGGCGACGACGTGAAACGGCTCCAGCGCTCGCTGACCGCGGCGCTCGGCTCGACGGTCGGCATCGACGGCAGCTTCGGCCCGGCGACGGCGACCGCGGTGCGCAACTACCAGACGAGCCGGGGACTGACGGCCGACGGCATCGTGGGGCCGGACACCTGGGCGGCGCTGCAGACGGGGCGCTGACGCACCGTCCCCACGAGCGGGGCGGACCGCACCGCCCCGCTCGTGGGGGCCATGTCACGTTCAGGTAACCTGCCGGAAACCCTTGACGTTTCTCCTGGCGGGTTCTTAACCTCACTGCGTAGTTCGCATTCCTTGCAATTCACGTGCTGCGGCGCTTTCCGCAGTGTTTTGACAGGCACAGACATAGACCACCTGTCGGTGGTTCGTCATGCCTGTTTTTTTGTGCCCCCCGTGCCGCCGATGGGTCTTCCTCGAAGGCGGATTCATGGCACAACGTCCGAGCGTCAAAGGCGTCGCCGACGTCGTTGCGCTCATCGATGGGCTGGGAAAGATCACCGGCCGGGCGCAGGTCATCTGGTTTCTCGTGTTCGGCGGGCTGTTTCTCGACGCCTATTCGAACGCCGCGCTGAGCGCCGGTCTGGGGCCGATGACGACCCAGATGGACCTCACCAGCACCCAGGTCTCGATCCTCACGGCCACCGCTCCGGCCCTGGCGATCGTCTTCAACCCGGTCGGCGGCTGGCTGGCCACCCGGATCGGCCGTGTGCCCCCGCTGCTCATCGCCAAGGTGTTCGCCATCGCGGGCGCCCTGCTGGCCGCCTTCGCCGGTGATTTCACCGTCGTCTGGCTCGGCCGGGTCCTGGTGGGTGTCGCGTACGGCATCGACTTCGCCGTGGCCATGGCGCTGCTCGCCGAGTACACCCCCGCGAAGCTGGGCGGCCGGCTGAACCTGTGGCAGGCCGTCTGGTACGTCGCCACCACCAGCAACCTCGCGCTCGCCCTGTTCTGCTTCAACATGGACGTCGGCGCGGACATCTGGCGCTGGTCGGTCGGCTCGGCCGCGGTCGTGGCCGGCGCCCTGCTCCTGGGCCAGTGGCTGATGCTGCGCGAGAGCCCGACCTGGCTGGCGAGCAAGGGCCGGCTGGACGAGGCCGTCGTCAACCTGGAGAAGATCTACGGGATCGAGGCCGTCGCCGGGAAGCCCGACGAGGCGACCCGCGCCGCCACCGAGGCGCCCGCCATCGGCTTCCGCCAGGCCGGGCTGCTCTTCAAGGGCGAGTACCTGCCGCGCACGATCCTCTCCTCGGTCATCTCGCTCGGGCAGTCGATGCAGTACTTCGCGGTCGGCTGGTACCTCCCGCTGATCAGCCTGACGATCTTCGGCGAGAGCTTCGAGAAGGCGACGATCGGCTCGATGGTCTTCAACGCCTTCGGTATCGCGGGCGGGCTCCTCTCCGCCTATTTCGGCCGTCGGCTGGGACTGCGGCTCAGCTCCGCAGTCGGCTTCGCCGGTGTCTTCGTGGCGCTCCTCGCGATGGGGCTGACCTTCGAGAAGGTGCCCACGGCCGTGGCGTTCCTGCTGCCCGTGCTGTTCATCCTCTGCCACTCCGCCGGCCCCGGCGCCAACGGCAAGTCCATCGCCGCGCTCTCGTACAGCAGCGACGTCCGGGCTCTCGGCACCGGTGTCACCGGAATGGTCGGCAGCTTCGGCAGTGTCGCCGGGCTGTACGTCTTCCCGCAGATCAAGGACTCGCTGGGGCTTGCCGACACCTTCCTGGTGATCTCCGTCGTGCCGCTGCTCGGCCTGATCACCTGCCTGGCGATCAAGTGGGACCCGACGAAGGCCGCTTCCCCCGACGAGGCCGTCGGCCAGGACCGGGCCACAACCGCGCAGACGGGTCCGTCGCAATCCGCGGAGTCACTGACCGCGCGCTGACCGGCCGCCGGGCCTGTCGCACCACACGATGGTCCTCTCCCCTCTCTCCCCCTCCGCACAGCTCGCTCGCGATGCTCGCAATGAAAGGGCTGCAATGACGCAGACGCTCCCCGGCGCCGCCGCACAGCGCGGTGTGCTGTCCATCGACGAGGGCACCACGGGCACCCGGGCCGGAGTCGTCCTCGACTCCGGCGCCGCCCACGAGGTGTTCTACCGGTCGATCAAGGTCAGCCATCCGGACGACCTCTCGGTCGAGCAGGACCCGATGGAGATCTGGACCGCCACCGTCGAGGTGGCGCGCCGGGCCGTCGGCCGGGCCCGCGAGGAGGGCATCGAGATCACCGCGGTGGCGCTCTCCACCCAGCGGGCGACCGCGATGCTGTGGGACCGGGTGACCGGGCGGCCGCTGCTGCCCGCGGTGGTGTGGCAGGACCGGCGGTACGCGGCCGAGCTCACCGCGTACGAGACGGAGTGGGACGCTGCCCTGCTGGCCCGCCAGGGCCGGCCGGTCGGCGCCCGCGCACCGTTCCTCTGGGCCGCCCGGCAGATCGCCGCGCATCCGGAGGTGGCCGCCGCGCACCGCGAGGGCCGGCTGCTCTTCGGCACCGTCGACACCTGGCTGATCTGGCGGCTCACCGGCGGCGCCGTGCACGCCACGACGCCGACGAACGCCGCCTCCAGCGGTGGCTATCTGCTGGAGCGGCACGCCTGGGACGAGGAATGGATCGGCCACCTCGGCTTCCCCCTCGACCTGCTCCCGGAGCTCCGCTCCGACGACGCCGGATTCGGCACGACCGACCCGGCCGCCCTCGGGATCGCCGTCCCGCTGACTGCCTCCATGGGCGACCAGCACGCCGCACTCGTCGCGCTCGGCGGCCTCGCCGCCGGGCAGGGCATGTGCGTGTACGGGACCGGCGCCTTCGTCGACGCGGCGACCGGCACCACGCCCGCCCTGCCCCGGCCGGACATCTCCGGGGTGCTCGCCCAGCCCGGCCGGCGGCAGGGCGACATCAGCCACTACAGCCTGGAGGCGTACACCTCCACGGCGGGTTCGGCGCTGCGCTGGCTCTGCGACGACCTGGGCCTGTTCGCGTCGCCGAAGGAGCTCGGTGAGGAGGCGGGCCGGGTCCCCACCCGGCCGGGCCGCACCCCGCGTTTCGTCCCGGCACTCGCCGGGGTCCGTACGCCGGTCTGGCACCCGGAGGCCACCGCCGCCCTCACCGGGCTCACCCTCGCCACCACCCGCGCCGATCTCGCCCGCGCCGTGCTCGACGGGATCGCACACTCGGTGTGCGACCTGATCGACGGCGTCGCCGAAACCATGGGAACACCGTTCACCCGGCTCCGGGTCGGCGGCGGTGTCTCCGGCAGCGACCCGCTGATGCGGATCCAGGCCGATCTGACCGGTCTGCCGCTGGAGCGGGTCTCCGACTCCGCCACCGCCAGCCTGCGGGGCACCGCGTATCTCGCCGGTGTCGCCCAGGGCCTGTGGTCCTCGCTCGAAGAGGTCGTCGAGGCACAGCCGCTCGGCCGGATCTTCGAGCCCTCGATCACGGCGGCCGAGCGCACCGCGCAGCGCTCCGCCTGGCGCGACGTGCTCATCGCCCACCTGAACGACCCGGCACTCCTCCCCCTGAAGGACCCCGAACCTCCCACCCCCCACTGACGGCCCCCCGACCGTCACCCGGCGGCCCGTACCGACCACGCGGCCGCCGCACCGAAACACCAGGAGTTGATGTTGTGATCACCATGCCCGCCCGGAAGCCGCGGCGCAGCGCCGCGGCGACCCGTCGAACGCCCCTGCTGCTCGACCGGGCAGCCCTCAAGCGCCGGCTGGCCGATGACACGTACGACGTACTCGTCATAGGCGGCGGCATCACCGGGGCGTACGCCGTGCTCGATGCGGCCTCGCGCGGGCTGCGCGCGGCGCTGGTCGAGAAGGACGACTTCGCCTCCGGTACGTCGTCGAAGTCCTCGAAGATGGTGCACGGCGGCCTGCGCTACATCGAGCAGGGCAATGTCAACCTGGTCCGCCACTCGCTCCTGGAGCGGCACCGCTTCCGCAAGAACGCCCCGCACCTGGTGCACCGGCTGCCGTTCCTCTTCCCGATCCTGGAGAAGGAGGGCATCTTCGACGCCCGCCTCGCCAAGGGCTTCGAGGGACTGCTGTGGACGTACGACCTGGTCGGCGGCTGGCGGATCGGCAAGCTGCACCAGCGGCTCACCGTTCCCGAGGTCCTCGCGCAGGCGCCGACCCTGCGCGCGGAGAACCTCAAGGGCGGGCTGATGTACTTCGACGCCCGTACCGATGACGCGCGCCTCGTGCTGACCATCGTCCGGACCGCGGCGGCGCTCGGTGCGACGATCCTCAACGGTGCCCGGGCCGAGGGTCTGCTGATGCAGATGGGCAAGGTGGCCGGCGCCCGGGTCTCGGCGGACGGCGACACCTTCGACATCCGTGCGCGGGCCGTCGTCAACGCCACCGGCGTATGGACCGACGAACTCGACGCGAAGGCGGACGACGGTCACAAGCCGCAGGTCAGGCCCGCCAAGGGCGTCCACATCGTGGTGCCGTGGGACAAGGTGCGGATCAACTGCACGGTCACCGTGCCGATCCCCGGCCGGGCCCGCCGCGCGACCTGCACCCGCTGGGGCAACAGCGTCGTGCTCGGCACCACCGACGAGGACTACCAGGGCTCCGCCGACGATGTGCACTGCACCCGGGAGGAGATGGAATTCCTGCTGGAGGGCGCCAACACCGCCTTCGAGGGGAAGCTCACCCCGGACGACGTGGTCGGCTCCATCGGCGGTCTGCGCCCGCTGGTCGGCGGCAAGGAGGGCGCGACCCTCGACATGCGCCGCGACCACCACATCACCATCGGCCGCACCGGCATGGTGACGGTGACCGGCGGCAAGCTCACCACCAGCCGGCACATGGGCGAACTCGTCATCGACAAGGTGATGACCGTCCTCGGCCGCAAGGGGAAGAGCCGCACCACCGACCTCCCGCTGCTCGGCGGCGCCGGTTACGACGCCGAGGCCGTCGCGGCCTCCGGCGGCATCGCCGCGCACCTCGGCGAGCGCTTCGGCACCGAGGCCCGTTTCGTCGGCGACCTCATCCAGGACGACCCGGCGCTGGCCGAGCCGATCGTCGCGGGACTCCCGTACACCAAGGCCGAGGTCGTCTACGCGGCCCGCGCCGAACTGGCCCGCTCGGTCGACGACGTGCTCTCCCGCCGGCTGCGCGCCCGGCTGTTCGCCCGGGACGCGTCCGTCGACGCCGCCGGGGCCGTGGGCGCGATCCTCGGCCGGGAACTGAACCTCACGGAGGCCGAGGTGGAGCGTTCGGTCTCCGACTACCTCACAGCCGTCCGTCACGAAAAGTCCGTACTCCTCGAAGGGGCAGCAGCATGATCAGCCGTCAGACCATCACCCACCCGTTCAACCGGGGCAACTACACCATCGGCGCCCCCAGCTTCGCCAAGTGGGCGCAGAACACCCCGATCGGGGACGGCGAGGCCGCCCTCCAGGTGAACCCGGTCGAGGTGCCCGAGACCGTGATCGAGGCGCTGCGCGAGGCCGCGCACGCGGTGCACACCTCCCGCGACGAGGTCGTCAGCCGGACCCGTGACTGGTGGGCCGGCTCGATGATCGGCGAGACCGAGGGCCGTCCCGCGACGCCGGACGCCGTGATCGTCGAGGCGGCCGACGCCGACCAGGTCGCGGCCGTGCTGCGGATCTGCCACGAGGCCGGCATCCCGGTCACCCCGTCCGCCGGCCGCTCCAATGTCACCGGTGCGGCGCTCCCCGTCTTCGGCGGCGTCGTCCTGGACGTCTGCGGGCTGAACCGGATCACCGGTTTCGACGCGGAGTCCAACATCGTGGACGTCCAGGCCGGCATGTTCGGCGACCTCTTCGAGAAGCAGCTCCAGGAGGAGTACGGCGTCACCACCGGCCACTGGCCGTCCGCGTTCGCCGTCTCCACGGTCGGCGGCTGGATCGCCTGCCGCGGTGCCGGTCAGCTCTCCACCCGGTACGGCAAGATCGAGGACATGGTCGTCGGCGTCGACGTCGTGCACGCGGACGGTACGCGTGCCACGTACGGCGACTACGCCCGTGCCGCGGTCGGCCCGGACCTGCGCCAGCTGTTCGTCGGCTCCGAGGGCACCCTCGGCGTCATCGTCTCGGCCCGGCTGCGGGTCCACCCCCTGCCGGAGTACGCGAGCGCCGTCGCGTACGGCTTCAAGACCTTCGCGGAGGGCCTGGACGCCTGCCGCAGGATCATGCAGCGCGGTGCCACCCCGGCCGTCCTGCGGCTGTACGACACCCTGGAGTCGGGCACCCACTTCGGCCACCCGGAGACCAACCTGCTGCTCGTCGCCGACGAGGGCGACCCGGCCATCGTCGACGCCTCGATCAAGGTGGCGAAGGAGGTCTGCGAGGAGTACGGCCCCGAGCTGGACAGCAAGGCGGTCTTCGAGCGCTGGCTGGACGAGCGGATGCTGGTCGGCAAGTCCGCCGACGGATTCAAGCCCGGCCCCGGCTTCGTCGCCGACACCCTGGAGATGGCCGCGTCCTGGACCGATCTCCCGGTGATCTACGACGAGGTGGTCGCCGCGATCCAGTCGGTGTCCGGCACCCTGGCGGCCTCGGCCCACCAGTCCCACGCGTACACCGACGGCGCCTGCGTCTACTTCTCGCTGCGCGGCGACGTGGCTCCCGAGTCGCGCCGCGACTGGTACCGCTCGGTGTGGGACGCCGCCAACGCCGTACTGATCAAGCACGCGGCGGCGCTCAGCCACCACCACGGCTGCGGTCTGCTGCGTGGCCCCTACCTGGAGGAATCCCTCGGGGCGGGCTTCGCGACCTTCGTCGCGGTGAAGAAGGCCCTGGACCCGGCCGGCATTCTCAACCCTGGCAAACTGGGCCTTCCCAGCCGATTCGGTACGTCTCCGCTGAGCTGACGCCAGGCCAGCAGCCACGAACCCCTTCCTCCCAGGCAGGTTCTTGCCATGACCCCTTCCCCCTCCCGGTCCGGTGCCCCGCTCGTCGACCCCCGGCTCACCGCGGCGTTCGCCGAGGTGCCGGTCGTCGCGTCGGTCATCGGCGCCCAGCCGCTGCGGCAGTTCCTGACCGCGCCGGCCAAGGTGGGCATCCTCGCCTCGTTCGCGGTGGGGCAGCTGCCCCAGGTCGTGCCGGCGCTGGGCCGGGCGGGGAAGACCGTGTTCGTGAACGTGGACAGCAGTCCCGGTCTGGCTCAGGACCGGGGCGCGCTGGAGTTCATCAAGAACATGGGCGCGCACGGCGTGGTCAGCACCCGGCTCTCCCTCATAGAGAAGGGCCGCCCGCTCGGCCTGCTGACGATGATGAAGGTGTTCGTCACCGACCGGTCCAATCTGCGCCGCTCCACGGACGCGATCTCGCGCGGGGCGCCGGACCTGGTCGAAATCATGCCCGCCCCGATCATCGGCCGGATGAGCGCGCAGGCACAGCGCGCGATGTCCCCGTCGGTGGCCGCGGGCTTCGTGGAGAGCCCCGCGGACGTCGCGCTGGCGCTGGCCCTCGGGTCGGCCGCCGCCGCCACGTCCGACCCCCGCCTCTGGAATCTGCGCCGGGACCAGCTGCCGCCGGTCCCGCCCGCCGCCCTGAAGAGGCCCGCCGCACCCCAGGAGTAACCCCCATGACGTATGTGGTCGTAGCCCGCTACCGCACCCGGGCCGGTGAGGAGAACACCGTCCTGCCCCTGCTCGACACGGTGGCCACCGCCTCCCGCGAGGAGCCCGGCAACCTCGCCTACCGGGTCCACCAGGGCACCGAGGACCCGCGCGCGATCGTGCTCTACGAGGAGTACGCCTCCGAGGCCGACTTCACCGCGCACTGCGCCACCCCGCACTTCCAGGAGACCGTGCTCGGCAAGGTCGTCCCGCTGCTGGAGAGCCGGGACGTGCTGCGCTGCGCCCCGCGTCCGGAGGTGGCGGCATGAAGACCCGTGCGGTGGTGCTGCGCGGGACGTCGACGGCCCGACCGTACTCCGACACCCGTCCGGTCGAGGTGGAGGAGCTGGATCTCGGCGCCCCGCGCGAGGGCGAGGTGCTGGTCCGGATCGCGGCCGCCTCGCTCTGCCACTCGGACCTCTCGGTGGTCAACGGCGACCGGGTCCGCCCGCTGCCGATGGCGCTGGGCCACGAGGCGGTGGGCGTGGTCCAGGACACCGGACCGGGCGTCGGCCGGGTCTCCCCCGGCGACCATGTGGCGCTGGTCTTCGTGCCGAGCTGCGGTTTCTGCGTCGACTGCGCGGCGGGCCGGCCGGCCCTGTGCGCACAGGCCGCGGCGGCGAACGGCTCGGGGGCGCTGCTGCACGGTCCGTCACTGCTGACCGACGCCGCGGGCAATCCGGTCCACCACCAGCTGGGTGTCTCCGCGTTCTCCGAACACGCGGTGCTGGCCCAGGAGTCGGTGGTCCCGATCCCCAAGGACGTTCCGTTCACCGTGGCGTCGATGTTCGGCTGTGCGGTGCTGACGGGCGCGGGCGCGGTGATCAACACGGCGGCCCTGCGTCCCGGGCAGTCGACGGTGGTCTACGGCCTGGGCGGGGTGGGCCTCTCCGCGGTGCTGGGCGCCCGCGCTGCGGGGGCGTATCCGATCATCGCGGTCGACCCGGTCCAGGAGAAGCGCGAGCTGGCTCTCCGGCTGGGTGCGACGCACGCGTACGACCCCGATGACGCGCTGCGGCAGATCCGTGGACTCACCTCCGGCGGAGCCGAATTGGCGGTGGAGGCGGTGGGCAGTCCGAAGGTGATGGCGCAGTGCCTGTCGGCCGTGGCACGGGGCGGCAAGGTCGTCTCGGTGGGCCTGCCCGCACCGGACCGGGTGCTGGAGGTACCGGCCCTGGCGTTCGCGGGCGAGGGCAAGTCCCTGCTGGGCTCGTACATGGGTGACGCGGTGCCGCGCCGCGACATCCCGAGGTTCCTGGACCTGTGGCGGGCGGGCCTGATGCCGGTGGAGCAGATGCACACGGGCACGCTGCCGCTGAGCGACATCAACGCGGCGATGGAGGAGCTGGCCTCGGGCAGGGCGATCCGTCAGGTCATCGACACCTCGGGCATGCTGAACGGCTGACGCCCGAGCCGTTCCCCGGCCGGCGGCGCCCCTGGTTGTCCGAGGGGCGCCGCCGGCCGTCGGCCGTCAGCTGTTGGCCTCCTCCGTGTCCGACGCATCGACGGCGGGAGTGAAGTGCAGGGTGATCCTGCGGCGACTGATGCGCCATCCCTGCTCGCCGCGCACGATCACGTCCTCGTAGGTCACGCTTCCGCACTGACCGTCCGCGCTTACACCGATCCCCTTGGACCGCGCGTGGACCCGGCCGTCTTCGGCCTCGGTGAGGGCGATATTGGTGACGTGATGGCCGACGGGCGCGCCCGGCTTGCCCGCCCGCGCCCGCGCCATGTCCCGGAAGGCGGCCAGCCCGCGCAGCGCCCCGTGCCCGAGGTTCGAGGCTTCATAGACGATGTCGTCGGTGAACAGCTCGTCCAGCCGGTCCAGTTCGTCGTTGTCGACCAAGTGCCCGTGCAGGGCGAGCAGTTCGGAGATTTTCAGACGGTCCTCGACACTGAGCGTCATCGCCGGTCCTTTCGTGAGATCTCGCGATGGTGCGGCAGTTATACGGGGAGAGAGCCGCGGGCGACCCGGCACGGCACCGGTCACACACCGTCGCGGCTCGGGGAGTTCATTCCGCTGGAGCAACCGCGCGGCGTTCGTGACGAAGCAGCACGACACCGTTGCCGAACTCCAAGGTCCCGGCCGGATGGAGGCCGGTTCGGACCGCCGAGGCCGGAAACAGGGGTTTGCCACGGCCGATGAGGGCCGGATGGACGTACATGCGGCAACGCGCGGCGCGGCGGGACCGGGTTACGGTGATTCCGTCGAAGGGGCATCGGTACGGCCGGTGCGTGCCCGTAGCCGGAATGAGGTCCGGAATGAGAGTCGGTACGGCCCGATCGGCCGCAGTCCAGTGGGTCACCGAGCATGCCCGGCCCGATCCCGGCTTCCGCGGTGCCTATTTCAGCGGCTCCACGGTGGGCCTGCCGGACGATGCCGAGCTGTCCCCGTTCTCGGACGTGGACGTGGTGGTCGTCGCCGCCGCACCGGTCCCGCCGGTCGGGCCGGGCAAGTTCCGCTTCCGCGGTGCGCTGCTGGAGGTGAGTCATCTGTCGTGGGAGGAACTCGCCTCTGCGGAGGGGGTTCTCTCCTCGTACCACCTGGCGGGGAGTTTCCGCCGCGACACGGTCATCGACGACCCGACGGGCCGGCTGCGCGAACTGCGGGCGGACGTGTCGCGCCGGTTCGCCGAACGGTGCTGGGTACGCAGCAGATGCCTGGATGCCGAGCGCCGGATCGAGGCCCGCCTCGCGGCCTTCGACACCTCGGCGCCGTTCCACGAGCAGGTGCTGTCCTGGTTGTTCCCGACCGGGGTGACCACCCATGTTCCGCTGGTCGCGGCTCTGCGCAATCCCACGGTCCGGCTGCGGTATCCGGCGGCCCGAGAGGTCCTCGACGCGTACGGGCAGTCGCAACTGTACCCAAAGCTGCTGGAGCTCCTGGGGTGCGCGCGGCTGTCGGCACGCGGCACGGGCCGTCATCTGGACGAGCTGGCCCGTACCTTCGACGTCGCCGCGGAGGTCGCCCGTACGCCGTTCTTCTTCAGCGGCGACATCACCGCCGGGGCACGGCCGGTCGCCATCGACGGCAGCCGGCACCTCATCGAGCGGGGCGACCACCGCGAAGCGGTGTTCTGGATCATCGCGACCTTCGCGCGATGTCACACCGTACTGGCCGCGGACGCCCCGGAACTGCACCGCGCACGCCTTCCGGCCTTCCGGGAGGCCGTCGCCGATCTCGGCATCACGTCCACCGATGACCTGCTCCGCCGGGGCGAGGAGGTCATCGCCTTCCTTCCCGAACTCCGGCGGACCGCCGGACGGATCCTGGCGGCCAACACCGGCATCACCGGCACCACCGAATGACGCGGGCGGACGGTGCGCGCCAGGCGGGCTGCGGGCGCCCCAGGTGGGCGGGCCTCAGTAGTGGCCCGTCCTCCCGTCCAGGATCTCTCTGATGGCGTCCAGGTGGCCCGCGTGCCGGGCGGTCTCCTCGATCATGTGGAACATGATCCAGCGCAGGCTCGCACCCGAGGCCTCGAAGTCCGGGTGCCGGCCCACGTCGTCGAGCGACCCCGCCGCGACGATCTCGTTCGACACCGCGACCTGCCGGTCGTAGTCGTCCAGCAGCTTCGCGAGCGGAACGCCGTCGACCATCATGTCGGCGTCCTCCGGCCCGTCGAACACCGGCCCAACCGCCGGGCGGCCCAGCAGGACGACCTCGAACCAGAGGTGCTCGGCCCAGCGAAGGTGTGACATGACACCCGCCATCGTCATGAGCGGCGAGGACGGCAGGACAGGACGGTGCGCGTCCGCCTCCGAGAGCTCTTCGCACTTCCAGCGAGTGATCGCGCGCTGCGAGTCGAGCCAGCCGACGAGCTGGGTCCGCTCGTCCGCGTCGTAGGCGGGGCGCATGCGGGAGGGGTAGGACGACATGGGCGCCGAGGCTACCCCAGGCAATGTCACACCCCGCACCGCACGTCCTCCTGGCCGCCCGGGGAGCCGAACTCCCCCTCCTCCCAAGCCAGTCGCCCTGATACCTTGACCGGCATGTTCCTCTCCCTTGCGTAGGACCCCGCACTGACCGCACCCCGCTTCCGCCGGGTGCGGCACCTCGGTGTCCCCGCATGCCCGCAGCGCCCTCTGCCGCGCTGCTCTCACGAGGAACGTAATCGATGCCTTCGCCATCACTCGTGCCTTCGCGCACGCCTTCGTACGCCACCGTCCTGCGCACCCGCCACGCCGCCCGCACCTTCGGTGCCGCCCTGCTGGGGCGGCTCTCGTACGGGATGGTTTCCCTCTCCCTGATGCTGGCCGTGAACGCCACCACCGGCTCGTACTCCGTCGCCGGCGCCGTCATGGCGCTGTACGGGGCGACCAGCGTCTTCGTCTCCCCCGCCCGTGCCTCACTGATCGACCGGCACGGGCCGCGCCGGGCTCTGCCGCCGATGGCCGGCCTCTACGCGGTACTGCTCGCCGCCCTCGCGTACGCCACCTGGCGGCCGGGGGCATCGGCGTTCCTGCTGGGTACGTTGGCCGCCGCTGCAGGGGTCTGCACACCACCGCTGGGGCCGGTGATGCGGACCCTGTGGAGCGGTCTCGTCGCCGACCGGGAGCTGTTGCGGCGCGCCTACAGCCTGGACGGTGTGGCCGAGGAACTCCTTTTCGTCACCGGCCCGTTGCTGGTGGGGGTGGTGGTGAAGCTCGCCTCGCCCGCGGCCGGGATCGCGGTCAGCGCCGCGCTGATCCTCGCGGGCACATTGGCGCTGGTGTCGTCACCGGCGGTACGCGGTACGGGCGTGGCGCCGTCGGACGACAAGGCCGCCGGGCCGGATGGCCCGCCGGCCGGGCGGCGGCTGCTCGGCTTCGTCGGGCTGCGGCACGCGGTGCTGGTGACGGCGGCCATGGGGTTGTGCCTGGGGGGCCTGGACCTGCTGGTGGTGGCATTCACCGAGCAGCGTCACCAGGGCGCGGGGGCCGTGTCGTGGGTGCTGGCCGCGCTCTCGGCCGGAAGCGCGGTCGGAGGACTCACCTATGGCGCCGTCCCCTGGCGGGCGTCGAACCGGGCGCGGCTGCCGCTGCTGGCCGCCGGACTGGGCGCGGCCGTGGTCGGGGCCGGACTGTCGTCCGGTGTGTACGTGCTGGCCGCGCTCGCCGCGGTGGCCGGGCTGTTCGTCGCGCCGGCGCTGACCACCGCGTACCTCATCGCGGACGAGTCCGTGGGCGCGGGCAGCCGCACACAGGCGGGGGCCTGGGTGAACACCGCGTTCAACGCCGGGGCGTCGGTGGGCGCCGCGGCGGTGGGTCTGCTGGTGGACCGGCTCCCGCCGGCCGTCTGCTTCGCGGTCGCGGCGGTGCCCGCGCTGTTGTGCGCGGCCGTGGTGGCGCGCGGCGCGGTCAGCCGCTCCTGACCGTGATCGAACCGTTTGCGGTGACCAGATCGATCTTGCGGTCGCCCGCCGGCCCGTCCAGCTCGATCCGCCCGGCGCGCGTGGCCCCGGGGTTCAGTGACGACCGCCAACTTGCTCATGTGGAGCCTCATCAGTTGCCGAAAGAGGAAGCCGCACACCCCCGGTCAGGGGTGTGCGGCCATCTCAGGGGCGAACCTCAGAAGGTCACTTCAGGCCGAACGCGCGGATGATCTCCTGATCGATGCCGAGACCGTCCTCGCCCTCGGCGTGCGCCTTGATCGAGACGAAGCCACCGGCCTTCTCGGGCGTCTTGAACCGGGCGGTCCAGCTGCCTTCGGAGGTCTTGCGCAGCTCCACGGCGTTCCAGCTCTTGCCGTCGTCATAGCTGACCGACAGCGCTGCCTTCTTCGCCTTCACCGCACCGTCCAGCCACTCCTGCGTACCGGAGCCGATACCGATCTCGGTCCACCGGCCGGCCTCGACGTCACCGGCGAGGTCGGTGTCGACCTCGTAGTCCAGCTGGAGCATCGGGATGTCGGTCCGGTACGGGCCGTTCTCGTCCGTGGCGCCCGAGACGAAGTTCCACTCGGTGTGCGTGCGGATGGAGGTCTTCCACACATCGGCATCCCGGGCCGAGTCGAGCACCACGCGGTACGGCAGTCTCTCGGGTGAGAGGTTCCCGGCGGCTCCGGACTGGCCCGTGCCCTTCTTGATCAGGGTGTCGCCCTGGTAGAAGGCGTTGGTGGTGGTGGCGGTGAGCTCCTCCCTCGGCATGGCGCCCGAGTGGCCCGCGCCCGAGTCCGTCCACGGGGTGAGGTTGAACTGGATCTGGTTGCTGACGGTACGGAACGGACCCCAGTAGGCGAGGCCCAGACGCGGGCGGGTGATCGGCCCGAACCACTCGGCGGGGTAGGTGCGGCCCGCCTCGTAGTCCATTTCGCCACTGCGCATCTCCTGCGCGAACCCGTTCTGCGCTGTGTTGAAGATCGAGTGCTCCTCGTACCAGAACGACGCGCCGGGAAGCGGGTTGACCCACTCCGTACGGGTACTGGGGAACATCTCGTACTGTTCGAAGCCGAGGGCGGGCCCGTATTCCGGGACGTCGAAGCGGTTGCCACCGCCGAGCATGTCCTTGTGGCCGTAGAAGGTGTTCTGCACCTTGGCCAGTTGACCGGTCGAGGGGGCGAACTCCAGCGAGCGGTCCGGAATGACGCCGTCGTGACGGTCGACCAGGTCGTACACGTAACGCGCGAACCGTTGCTGATCAATCGCCAGCTTGACGCCCCGTTGGACGGACTTGATCAGGTTCTCGCCCGCCAGGCGCTGGACCGAGGCGACAGGAATGGTGGCCTTGGTTCCTTTGGGGCCGTAACTTTCCATCAGGACGCCGTCACCGTCGTTGACGACGAACAGCGCCTCGGCGCCTGCGGCCACCGCATTGGCGAGCCGGTCGGCGGGAGCGACCGCGTCGCTGCGGCGGATCACGACGGCCTTGCCCTTGGCATCCAGGCCCTTGTAGTCGGCCACGGCGCCGTTGCCCGCGAAGACACTGGCCAGCCGCTTCTCGCTGTCTTCGGTGACGGCCGCACCGACCTGCGTAGTGACCCGCACGTCACGTCCCTCGGCCGTGACGTCCATGTGCTTCTCGCCCTGCCGCCAGCGGGTCAGGAAGGAGAAGCTGCCCTGGGTGACCTTCTTGGTGGGGCTCGCCCACAGCTGGTCGTACATCACAGGGATCTGGTACGCGTCGCGCTGGACGGTGCCGTCCAGTGCGGTACGTGCCATGTCGAATCGCAGCTGCTGGTTCTCGGTCTCCTTCGGCGTCCGCACGCTGATCTTGCGGGCCTTGGACGCGTCGAGGGTGACCGTGGTCGACTTGTCGAGGATGGTCTCAGGGGCCGCGAGGAAGGCCAGGGCCTTCGAGTCGGCGCGGTCACCGGCGACTTCGGTGGTCGCCCAGGCGGTGTAGTTGCCCGGCGGCATCCGCAGCGTGGTCTCGCCCGACACCTGGACGACGCCCAGGTTCGGATCGCCGAGCGCGCCGAGGACGACCCGGCCGTTCAACGGCTTGCCGTCGCGGTCACGGAGCCTGAGCGTCAGGTCGTACAGCTCCTGCTCCTTGTTCAGGGCGAAGCCGGTGTGCGCGACGACGGTGCCCGTCTCGTCCTTGGCGATGACCTGGCCGGAGAACTGGGTGTCGTTCGCGACCGTCGACGGGTCCAGCGAGAGCACGGCCTCGGCAGTGGAACCGGCCGGGACCGTCAGCTGCTTCGTCGACAGGGTGTAGGCCTCGGCGTCCGTGTCCGTGGCCAGGTCGAGGGTGACGTCCTTCGTACCGGTGTTGCGGTACGTGATGGTCCGCTGGGCAACCGGGTCGGACGCGGAGTGCGGCCAGGTGTAGGAGGCGACCTCGACGGAGCCGGTGGCCTCGATCGTGCTGTCGACCGCCGCCTTGACGTCGAGTCGGCCGGTGCCCTGCTCGTACGGGGTGTACGCGTCGAGCTTCTTCGACGTGCTCATCAGCGCGTCCTTGATCCGCTGGCCGGACCAGTCGGGGTGACGCTGCTTCAGGATGGCTGCGGCGCCTGCGACATGCGGGGTCGCCATCGATGTGCCGGACATCGTGCGGTACATCCCGCTGGCGCCCGGCACCGACTGCGAGGCGGCCGCGTTGATGTCCACACCCGGTGCGGACAGGTCGGGCTTGAGGCCGAAGGAACGCACCAGCGGGCCCATCGAGGAGAAGCCCGCGCGGTTGTCCCGCTTGTCGACGGCGGCGATGGTGAGCGCCTTCTCCGCCGAGCCGGGTGCGCCGATGGTGCCCGCGTCGTACGCGTTGCCCGCGGCGATCACGAACAGCGGGCCGCCGTCGGCGGAAAGGGCGTCGACGGCCTGGGACATCGGGTCGGAGCCGTCGTCCGGGATGCTGGAGCCGAGGCTCATGGAGACGACGTCGGCGCCTTCGGCCTTCGCCCACTCCATGGCTTCGATGATGCCGGAGTCCGCACCGGAACCGCCGTCGCCGAGCACCTTGCCGATGATCAGGTCGGAGCCGGGGGCGACGCCCTTGTTGACGCCCTCCGACGCGGCGCCGGAGCCCGCGATCGTGGAGGCGACATGCGTGCCGTGGCCGTTCCTGTCCACGACCTCCTCGCCCGGCACGAAGCTCTTCGTTTCGAGAATGCGGTCCTTGACGTCCGGGTGGGACGCGTCGATGCCGGTGTCCAGGACGGCGACCTTGGAGCCCTTGCCGTCGTAGCCCTCGGCCCACGCCTGCGGAGCGTTGACCTGCGGCACGGAGTCCTTGAGCGCGGCCTCCACCCGGCCGTCGAGCCAGAGCTTGGCGATGCCGTTGTCCAGCGAACGGGCCGTGGAGGTGCGGGCGATGTCGTTCCAGAAGGCCCGGGTGGTGTCCTTGTCGGCCTTCAGTGCGGCGCCGTGGATGCTCTCCAGGGTGCGGGTCTTCTTCGCGCCGCGTGGGGCGGCGGGCAGCGAACGGCCCTGGCTCGCCGGGTAGGTGGCGATCAGCGGGATGCCGCCGGACTTCTTGTCGTCGTACCCCATCTCGGCGAGAGCCGAGACGTTGAACAGCCGACGGTCCAGCTTGCCCGCTGCGATGAGAGAGCCGGCCTCGTCGGGCAGGACGTACAGATCGTCACCGACCTGCTGGACATGCACGCCGCCGACCGCACCGTCGGGGCGGTCCACGGTGACGGTGTCCTGCTTGCCGGCACCGTCCGAGTAGTGCACGACATCGCCCGTGACCAGGGTGATGTCGTACTCCCTGACGGGGGCGGTGGTCTGGGGGGCGGCAGGCCCCGACTTCCCTGCGGCAGCGGAAGCGGAGCCCGCTGCGGGAAGCAGTGCACCACTCACCAGGGCGACCGAAGTCGCTATGAGCAGAGCCCTGCGTCCCACGCGAGCGGATCTCGTCCGGCCGGAGGCGGAGGAGGGTGTCAATGTCATGCAGATGATCTAAAGGCAAAGCCACGGCTACGGTTGAGTCCACATCTGGCGTGAAGCCGCCGTGGCGGAAATCCGCCTCGGACCCGCATGGTTCGTGGGACGGTTCAGAGCCTGCCGGGTGGCCTCCGGCAGGCTCTCAGGCCACGGACGTGATCACCCCACTCGGCGACCGTCCGCCCTCGTGGTGGATCGGGGTGTGTGCACCCTTGAGCGGTACGCCGCTGCCGCCGCGCCGGTCGGCGACGATTTCGGCGGCGATCGACAGCGCGGTCTCCTCGGGGGTACGGGCGCCGAGGTCGAGGCCGATCGGTGAGTGCAGCCTGGACAGTTCCGCCTCCGTCATCCCGACTTCGCGCAGCCGGTCGTTGCGCTCCAGATGGGTGCGGCGCGATCCCATCGCTCCGACGTACGCCACCGGCAGCCTCAACGCCATTTCCAGCAGCGGGACATCGAACTTGGCATCGTGGGTGAGGACGCACAGGACGGTGCGGGCGTCGACATCGGTCGCCGCGAGATAGCGGTGCGGCCAGTCGACAACCAGTTCGTCGGCCTCCGGGAAGCGGGCTTTCGTGGCGAAGACGGGGCGGGCGTCGCACAGTGTGACGTGGTACCCGAGAAACTTTCCCGCCCGGACCAGCGCCGCGGCGAAGTCGATGGCCCCGAAGACGATCATCCGGGGTGGTGAGACGCTCGATTCGACGTAAACCGTGAGCGGTCGCCCACACCGTGATCCCTCGGCGCCGATGGTGACGGAGCCGGTGCGGCCCGCGTCCAGCATGGCGCGGGCATCGGCCGCAGCGGTGCGGTCCAGCTCCGGGTGTCCGCCGAGCCCGCCCTCGTACGAGCCGTCGGGGTGGACGAGCAGAGGGCGGCCGAGGAGTTCCGCCGGCCCGTCGGTGATCCTGGCGACCGCCGCCGCTTCCCCTCGTGCGGCGGCGGTGAGCGCAGCGGCGAACACCGCCCGCGCGGGGTCGTCCGCACGGACCGGTGTCACCAGGATGTCGATCACGCCGCCGCAGGTCAGTCCCACCGCGAAGGCGCCCTCGTCGCTGTAGCCGAACCGTTCGCGCACGGTGATGCCGTCGTCCAGCGCCTGCCCGCACAGTTCGTAGACCGCACCCTCCACACACCCGCCGGAGACCGATCCGATCGCCGTGCCTTCGCGGTCGACGGCCAGGGCGGCTCCCGGCTGCCGGGGCCCGCTGCCGTCGACCGCCACGACGGTGGCCACGGCGAAGTCGCGTCCCTGCTCGATCCACCGGTTGAGCTCTTCGGCGATGTCCAGCATGGTGTTTCTCCCTCTACGGGTGTGCGGAGGAGCGGAGAGGCGGAAGAGCTGAGAGGCACGTACCGCCCGGAGGTTCAGGAGGGAGCCGTGACTCAGGTGCCGGTGAGGTGCTCGGGGCGTACCGGCGTTCGGTTGAGCTCCAGGCCCGTCGCGTCCCTGATCGCCGCGAGGACGGCCGGGGTCGACGACAGGGTGGGCGCCTCGCCGACGCCACGGAGTCCGTACGGGGCGTGTTCGTCGGCGAGTTCGAGCACATCGACCGGCATGGTCGGGGTGTCGAGGATGGTGGGGATCAGATAGTCCGTGAAGGACGGGTTGCGCACCTTCGCGGTCTTCGGGTCGACGAGGATCTCCTCCATGACGGCGACACCCAGCCCCTGGGTGGTGCCGCCCTGGATCTGACCGACGACGGAGAGCGGGTTGACCGCCTTGCCGACGTCCTGGGCGCAGGCCAGCTCGATCACCTTGACCAGGCCGAGTTCGGTGTCGACCTCGACGACCGCGCGGTGGGCGGCGAAGGAGTACTGGACATGTCCGTTGCCCTGTCCGGTGCGGAGATCGAACGCCTCCGTGGGCCGGTGGCGCCACTCCAGTTCGATGTCGACCGCCTCGTTCTCCAGCACGTCGACCAGGTCGGCCAGCACCTCGCCGCCGTCGGTGACGACCTTGCCGCCTTCCAGGACAAGATCGGCGGTGGCCCACGCGGGGTGGTACGTACCGAACTTGCGGCGGCCCATCTCCAGGACCTTCTCGCGGACGGCCTCGCAGGAGTGCTTCACGGCGCCGCCGGTGACGTAGGTCTGCCGGGACGCGGAGGTGGAGCCGGCCGAGCCGACCCGGGTGTCGGCCGGGTGGATGGTGACCTGGGCGACGCCGAGTTCGGTACGTGCGATCTGGGCGTGGACGGTGACGCCGCCCTGCCCGACCTCCGCCATGGCGGTGTGCACGGTCACGACCGGCTCGCCGGCGACGGCCTCCATGCGCACCCGGGCGGTGGAGTAGTCGTCGAAGCCCTCGGAGAAGCCGACGTTCTTGATCCCGACCGCGTAGCCGACGCCGCGTACGACACCTTCGCCGTGGGTGGTGTTGGAGAGCCCGCCGGGCAGGGCCCGTACGTCGGCCTGTTCGCCGGCCACCTCCCACTGACGCTCGGGCGGCAGCGGCCTGGCCTTGACCCGGCGCAGCAGTTCGGCGACCGGCGCGGGCGAGTCGACGACCTGTCCGGTCGGCAGGAGGGAGCCCTGCTCCATGGCGTTGAGCTGCCTGAACTCGACCGGGTCCATGCCCAGTTCGGCGGCGAGCTTGTCCATCTGGGCCTCGTAGGCGAAGCAGGCCTGCACCGCCCCGAAGCCGCGCATGGCGCCGCACGGCGGGTTGTTGGTGTAGAGCGCGATGGCCTCGATGTCGACGTCGTCGATGACGTACGGGCCGACGGAGAGCGAGGAGGCGTTGCCGACGACAGCCGGGGAGGCGGATGCGTAGGCCCCGCCGTCCAGCACGATGCGGCACTTCATATGAGTGAGCTTGCCGTCGCGGGTGGCGCCGTGCTCGTACCAGAGCTTCGCCGGGTGCCGGTGGACGTGGCCGAAGAACGACTCGAACCGGTTGTAGACCATCTTGACCGGCTTGCCGGTGCGCAGGGCGAGCAGGCAGGCGTGGATCTGCATCGACAGGTCCTCGCGGCCGCCGAAGGCCCCGCCGACGCCGGAGAGCGTCATGCGGACCTTGTCCTCGGGCAGGCCCAGGACCGGTGCGATCTGGCGCCGGTCGGAGTGCAGCCACTGGGTGGCGATGTACAGGTCGACACCGCCGTCCTCGGCGGGCACGGCCAGACCGGACTCGGGGCCGAGGAACGCCTGGTCCTGCATGCCGAAGACGTATTCACCGCTCACGACGACATCGGCGCGGGCCGCCGCCGCGTCCGCGTCGCCGCGGACGATGGGCTGGCGGTGGACGATGTTGGGGTGCGGTACGTGCCCGGCGTGGTGGTCGTCGCGTCCCTCGTGGACGAGGATCGCGTCGGGGGCGGTGGCGGAGGCCTCGTCGGTGATGACGGGCAGTTCGCGGTAGTCGATCCTGATCTTCGCGGCGGCGCGGCGGGCCGTCTCCGGGTGGTCGGCGGCGACGAGCGCCACCGGTTCGCCGTGGTGGCGGACCTTGCCGTGGGCGAGGACGGGGGTGTCCTGGATCTCCAGGCCGTAGTTCTTCACCGTGCTCGGCAGGTCGTCGTAGGTGAGTACGGTGAAGACGCCGGACGTGGCGAGCGCCTCCGAGGTGTCGATGGAGACGATCTCGGCGTGCGCGACCGTGGAGCGCAGTGTGTGGCCCCAGAGCATGTCCTCGTGCCACATGTCGGAGGAGTACGCGAACTCTCCGGTGACCTTGAGGATGCCGTCGGGGCGGAGCGTGGACTCGCCGATGCCGCCCCTGGTGCGGGTGCCCTGGTCGATGCTGGTGGGATTGCCGGTTACGCCCATCGTCAGACCGTTTCTTCCGCGCGGGCGGCCGCGAGGCGGACCGCGTCGAGGATCTTCTCGTAGCCGGTGCAGCGGCAGAGGTTACCGGAGAGCGCCTCGCGGATGTCCGCGTCGGACGGTTCCGGGTTGCGCTCCAGCAGCTCGTCGGCTGCGACCAGCAGGCCGGGGGTGCAGAAGCCGCACTGGACGGCTCCGGCGTCGATGAACGCCTGCTGGATCGGGGAGAGTTCACCGGATTCCCGGCCCTCCTCACCGCTCGGCCGGGCCTTCCGCTGCCGGGCCTCGTCGAGCGCCGTGCCGCACGCGCCGGAGGCGCAGCCGCTGCCCGGGTGCTGCTCGGCGCGGTGGGCGGCGAAGTCCGCGAGGCCCTCCACCGTGACGACCTCGCGCCCCTCCACCTGGCCCGCCGCGACCAGGCAGGAGCAGACCGGCACCCCGTCCAGGCGGACCGTGCAGGAGCCGCACTCGCCCTGCTCGCATGCGTTCTTCGAGCCGGGCAGGCCCATCCGCTCGCGCAGCACGTAGAGGAGGGACTCCCCCTCCCAGACGTCGTCCGCCTCGTGCCTGCGGCCGTTGACCGTGAAATTGACGCGCATGATCAGGCAGCTCCTTCGGTGCTGCGGCCGTTGCCGCGGTACGACTCCCAGGTCCAGCCGAGGGTGCGGCGGGCCATGATCCCGACCGCGTGCCGGCGATAGCTCGCGGTGCCGCGCACATCGTCGATCGGGTTGCAGGCACCGGCGGCGAGTGCGGCGAACTGCGTGGCGATGGACGGGGTGATGATCGTACGGCTGTCCCAGAAGCCGCCCTCCTCGAGCGCGGCATTCAGGAATTCCTCGGCCTCCTTCGCCCGTACGGGCGTGGGGGCGGCCGAGCCGATGCCGGTGCGCACCGTGCGGGTCTCGGGGTGCAGGGCCAGGCCGAAGGCGCAGACGGCGATGACCATCGCGTTGCGGGTGCCGACCTTGGAGTACTGCTGGGGCCCGTCGGCCTTCTTGATGTGCACGGCCCGGATCAGCTCGTCGGGTTCGAGGGCGTTGCGCTTGACGCCTGTGTAGAAGGCGTCGATCGGGATCATCCTGGTTCCGCGTACGGACTCGGCCTCGACCTCGGCGCCCGCGGCGAGCAGGGCCGGGTGGGCGTCCCCGGCGGGCGAGGCGGTGCCCAGGTTGCCGCCGACACCGCCGCGGTTGCGGATCTGGGGCGAGGCGACGGTGTGCGAGGCGAGCGCCAGTCCGGGCAGCTCGGCCCGCAGGTGCTCCATGATGTGGCTGTACGGTACGGAGGCGCCGAGCCGTACGTTCTCCTGGCCCACCTCCCACTCGGTCAGCTCTCCGATGCGGTTCAGGTCCAGGAGGTACTCGGGCCGCCGGTGGTCGAAGTTGATCTCGACCATCACATCGGTGCCACCCGCGATGGGCACGGCCGTCGGGTGCTCGGCCTTGGCGGCGAGCGCCTCCTCCCAGCTGGCGGGGCGAAGGAAGTCCATGAGTGGCTCTCTTCTTCTCAATCGGGTCGTTCACTGGGGGCCGGGGCCCGTCGTGGGTCTGCCGTCGTCGTCCGCAGGACGGCCGCGCGGCGTCCGGTGCGTGCGGCCGCAAGGCACCGAGGGCCCTCGTTGCGGAGCTACCAGGGCTCTTCGGCAGCACCGCGAGCGTGCGTGCCGGGCGTCGTGCGGCAGGCGGCGGACCGATGGCAGACCCCGGATGCGGCCGGCCCTCGACTGGTCGTTCATGTGTTGTTGACGCGATGTGGGACCAAGTACACAAGCCGTGCTCCACCCGGTGCAGTCACCGAAAACATGAAGGAGTTGGCTGGTCGATCTCCTCGTCTTGTAGATTCGAACGAATGGCGGGGATCAGTGACCTCACCGCAATACCCAGTTTTCACCCGCACCAACGAAAGAGATCGGCGGCGACGAGATGCGGCTGCGCGCACTGCTGGAGACCGACGCGCTGGGCCTGCGGCTGCTCGGCGGCGAGGACGAGCTGGACCGCTCGGTCCGTGGCGTGATGACCACCGACCTGCGGGATCCCAGCCGCTACCTGTCGGGGGGCGAGCTGGTCCTGACGGGTCTGGCCTGGCGCCGGGACGCGGCGGACTCGGAGCCGTTCGTGCGGATCCTGGCGGCTGCCGGCGTCGCCGGGCTCGCGGCGGGCGAGGCGGAGCTCGGCGACATCCCCGGCGATCTGGTGGAGGCCTGTGCGGACCACCGGCTGCCGCTCTTCGCCGTCCATGAGACCGTCGCGTTCGCAACGATCACCGAGCATGTGGTGCGCCAGGTGTCCGGTGAGCGGGCGGGCGATCTGGCCGCGGTCGTGGACCGGCACCGCAGGCTGATGACCTCGGGCCCGGCGGGCGGCGGCCCCGAGGTGGTCCTGGATCTGCTCGGATCCGACCTGGACCTGCATGCCTGGGTGCTCTCCCCCACCGGCCGGCAGATCGCGGGCGCCGGGGAAACGTCACTTCCCGGACCGGTCGGCGCCGAGCTGGCCGGTCAGCATCTGGCCGCCACCCGCACCGGCCACCGGGCCCCGCACCGGGCCACTGTCGGAAGCACCACGTATTCGCTCTTCCCGATCCGGAACACCGGCCGCGGCGCCGTCCCGGCCTCCGGCGACGTCCGCGAGTCGGTGCTCTCCGACTGGCTGCTCGCGGTCGAGGCGGACGCGAGCGACTGGCCGCCGGCCCGGCTGGACCTGCTCCAGGGCGTCACCCAGCTGATCGCCGTCGAACGGGACCGGCGCGACGCGGCCCGTACGGTACGCCGCAGGCTCGCACAGGAGGTCCTGGAACTGGTCCAGACGGGTGCCGCGCCGGCCGAGATCGCCGCCAGGCTGCGGGTCGCGGCCCCGGTGCTGCTGCCGGGCCTCGGGGCGGCGCCGCACTGGCAGGTCGTGGTGGCGCGGGTCGAGTGGGGCGGCGCGGAGGGCCGGTCCGCGGCCTCCGCCGTCCCGGGCGGCCCGGTCGCCCAGGCGCTGCTGGAGGAGATCCTGGTCGACCCGGCGGTCACCGGCCCCGACACGGTGGACCGGATCGCCGTCGCCCATACGGGGGATGAGGCCGTCGCCCTCGTACCGCTGCCCGCCGTCACCGCGCCGGACCGGGGCGCCGGTGCGGACGACGCGCGCGGTGAAGCGCACGAGGATCCCGCACTCCATGCCGATGTGCTGCTCGCCGCCGTCCGCGAACCGCTCTCCGCGGGCCTCGCCGACGACGGCCGGCTGACACTCGGCGTCAGCGCGGCCGTGCATTCGCCCGAGGGACTGCGCGGCGCCCTGGAGGAGGCCCGGCATGCCCGCCGGGTGGCGGCGGCCCGCCCCGGCCGGGTCTGCGCGGCCGGGCACCACGAGCTGGCCTCGCACGTGCTGCTGCTGCCGTTCGTACCGGACGACGTGCGCCGCGCGTTCACCGCACGGCTGCTCGACCCACTGCGCGACTACGACCGGCGCCACCGCGCGGAACTGATCCCGACGCTGGAGGCGTTCCTGGACTGCGACGGTTCCTGGACCCGCTGTGCGGCCCGGCTCCACCTGCACGTCAACACGCTGCGCTACCGGGTCGGGCGAATCGAGCAGTTGACGGGACGTGACCTTTCCCGGCTGGAGGACAAGCTCGATTTCTTCCTCGCCCTGCGTATGAGCTGATTCCCGGCCCTGTCAGGGCCGTTGGCGGCTCCGATGGTTTGTGAAATCTTTCACCTGAGATCGAACGACCCCTTGGCCCGGCGTGCCGATCCGTGCTGAGATGCCGCCAGACTCAACAGCACAATGGCGCGCTCGGGGAGGGCAATGTGGCGCATACCGCCATGTCTGGTTCCGGAACGACAGCCGATGACGATCCGCCGCTCCAGACAGCGGTATGGCGGCTGCGGTCGCGTGCCTGCTGGACGGATGCCGCCGCGCTGCTCGAACCCGGCGCCGGCACCGATCCGGCCGCGGCCCTCCAGCGGACCGCCCTGCTGACCGAGCGGTGCCTGTACACCGGAAAGGGCTGGACCGACGCCGAGGACGCGCTGCGCACCGCGGAGGCGCTGGCCCACGACGACGACGAACGCGGCGCGGCCGCCTGCGAGCGCGGCCATCTGGCGTACGCGTCGACACTTCTGGGGGTACGCGACCGGGCCGACGAGGCCAGTGTCGCGCTGAGCCGGGCCGCCGCGCTGCTCGCCCCGTCCGCGCCGGGCCGCCCGTTACTGGACTTCCGACGGGGCCTGATCGCGCAGAACATCGCCGACTCGCCGCAGGCCGCGCGCGCCGCGTACCGCAGGGCCCACGCCGGGGCCACCGCCCAGGGCGACGCGCTGCTGCTCTCCTCGACCTGGCGGCATCTCGCCCTGCTGGCCCTGCGCGAGGGCGAACTGGCGGAGGCCCGGCACGGCTTCGCCGAGTCCTTGCGGATAAGGGAGGAGCTCGGCTATCTGATCGGTACGGCCCCGGCCCTCGTCGCCCTCGCGGACTGCGAACCGGAGCCCGAGCTGGCGACCCGGCTGCGCGCCGAGGCGGGCCGGCTGTTCCGGCTGCTCGGCGGCGTGCCGACGTGGCTGGCGCCGCATCTGGACCCGCCTCCGGCGGAGACGGCCGAGGCGAACTGAGGGCGGGCCGCAGTCGGTCAGACCTCGGCGCCGTTGAAGTGTTCCCGTACGAGCGACTGCACGACGGCCAGGTCCTGGGCGATCAGCGCGTCGAGCAGCGCGGTGTGCTCGGCCGCGTCGGCGAGCAGGTCGGCGCGGCGGGTGGCCGGGTTGCTCTCCAGCGGCCACTGGGAGCGGCGGTGCAGGTCGTCGGCGACCTGCACCAGCTGCTCGTTCCCGCAGAGCGCGAGGACCGCGCCGTGGAAGGTCCGGTCGGACTCGGCGTAGCTCGCCCGGTCGCCCACGGCCGCGGCCGCCACCGTGGCCTCGGCCAGCGGGCGCAGGGCGCACCAGGTGCCGGGCGGGACGGTGCGGGCCAGCCGCAGCATCACGGGAACCTCGATCAGAGCCCGCACCTCGGCCAGCTCGGCAAGCTCGCGCGGCCCCCGCTCGGCGACCCTGAACCCCCGGTTCGGTACGACCTCGACGGCGCCCTCGATGGTCAGCTGCTGCATCGCCTCGCGCACCGGTGTTGCGGAGACCCCGAACCGGGCGCCGAGGGCCGGGGCCGAATAGACCTGACCCGGAGCCAGCCGGCCGTCGACCAGGGCGGCGCGCAGCGCCTCCAGGACCTGGCCGCGTACGGAGTGCCGGCGCACCGCCGGCCGCGGGGCGGGGGGCTCGCCGTGGGTGTGCTCGCCACGTGCTTGTTCGGGCACCCGGACGACTGCCGGGGTGGCCGGGGGCGCAGCGGTCCCGTGCCCCTCACGCGCTCTGCCCTGCTCCACTCGGACCTCCTCGGCCTGCCGTGGGCGCGGCTCGCGCGCGCCATGCTGTTTGTGCACGATAGGCGCAGAAGGGCGCAGTTCAAACATCGATCCGGTCGGGTAAGGTAAGGCTAACCTGCAAACGATCGCGATTCGGTGGTCCCTGCATGACACTCCCCGCCCTGCTTCCCGGCACCACGGCGTCCGCCGTGACGGACGCCTACGAACGCCTGGCCGAGGTCTTTCCCGGGCTGCGCGCACAGGTCCTGGCCGACGGCGAGAGCGCCCCCGGCGGCGCCGGCTGGGTGGGGGCGGACGAGCTCGCGGCGGGCGGCCCCGCGCTCGACACCTTCCTCGCCTGGGACCACGCCCAGGTGTTGCGGGACTACGGACAGGAGCCCCGCCCCGACGTGGTCGCCAGTTTCGGGCTGCACCGCTACGCCTGGCCCGCCTGCCTGCTGGTGACGGTGCCCTGGTTCCTCCACCGGCGGGTGCCGCGGATTCCCGTCGGGGACGTGGCGTTCCAGCGGGCGCTGGGTCATCTGACCCTCAGGGTGCGGGAGTTCGCCTGCCTGCCGGACGACCCGGCCGCCACGCTGCCGGGCGCCCGTGTGGTGCCCGACGAGGCGGCGCTGCGGGCCGAGGTGCTCGCGGCGGTGGCCGACCACATCGGCCCGGTGCTCGACGGCTTCGGGCCCCGGATGCGGCGCGGCAGGCGCGCGCTGTGGGGCATGGCGACGGACGAGGTCGTCGAGGGGCTCTGGTACATCGCCCATCTGCTGGGCGAGGAGCGGCGTGCGATGGCCGAGCTGGAGGCGCTTCTGCCGGGCACCACGAAGCCGTACGCCGGCTCCGCGGGCTTCCGCGATCTGACCGGGCCGAACGGCGAGTCGCTGCCCACCCGTGACCGGGCGAGCTGCTGCCTCTTCTACACCCTGCGCCCCGAGGACACCTGCGTCACGTGCCCGCGCACCTGTGACGCCGACCGGGTACGGAAGCTGACGCCCACTCACTGATCAACACCACTCGCGCCAGTAGTACAATTCGAACGCAACTCATCGGACGCGTACGGTTATTCGACCCGATCCCGGTCTTCCGTGCGTCGTGCCGACCCAAAGGCGTTCTCTTGCCCCGAAACCCCCTGCGCATGACGGGGTTTCGGCAATCATGGCGCCCGAAATGCCCTACGCACTGCAAGGGACCGCGCATGAGACTGACCGACATATCGCTGAATTGGCTGCTTCCGGGCGCCGTGCTGCTCGTGGGAGTCCTGGCGGCGGTGGCGGTGGTCGCGCGCGGAAAGCGCGCCGCTGACGCATCCGCGGCCGAGGACAGCTGGGAACGCAGCGAGGAACGCCGCAGACGCAAGGAGGCCCTGTACGCCACCGCCTCCTACGTCCTGCTGTTCTGCTGTGCGGCGGTCGCCGCCGCACTCTCCTTCCACGGGCTCGTCGGCTTCGGCAAGCAGAACCTCGGCCTCTCCGGGGGCTGGGAGTACCTCGTCCCGTTCGGCCTCGACGGCGCGGCCATGTTCTGTTCCGTGCTCGCGGTCCGCGAGGCCAGCCACGGTGACGCGGCGCTCGGCTCGCGCCTGCTCGTGTGGACGTTCGCCGGTGCCGCAGCCTGGTTCAACTGGGTGCACGCGCCGCGCGGCATCGACCACGCGGGCGCCCCGCACTTCTTCGCGGGGATGTCGCTCTCGGCGGCCGTGCTCTTCGACCGGGCCCTGAAGCAGACCCGCCGGGCCGCGCTGCGCGAGCAGGGCCTGGTGCCCCGCCCGCTGCCGCAGATCCGGATCGTGCGGTGGCTGCGCGCCCCCCGGGAGACCTTCAACGCCTGGTCGCTGATGCTGCTGGAAGGCGTACGCACGCTGGACGAGGCCGTCGAAGAGGTACGTGAGGACAGGCGGGAGAAGGAGCAGAACCGTCTCCGCCGGAAGGAGCAGGAGAAGCTGGACCGGGCCCACATCAAGGCCCTGAACCGGCAGAACCGGGCCTGGCGACGGGTCGGCCGCGGCGGCACCCAGGTGGACATCCAGGCCATCGCCCCCACGGCGGGCTCCGCGCCCGTCGTGGAGCCCGCCATAGCCGAGCCGGGGCAACTGCCCTTGCGTGCCCGGCCATCGCTGCAAGCCGTGACGGGTCCGAGCGCCGATACTCCGGGTCGGAGCCCGGCTGACCCGGTCACCGTCGACCTCACCGCCGAGGACGACACCCAGGCACTGCCCCGGCTCGATTCGCTGGAGCGGAAACTGAAGGATCTGGAGCAGCAGTTCGGCTGATCCACAGGCACAGGCCCTGACGACCCGGTCCCTCCGGTCCGTCAGGGCCTTTCGCCGTCCAGCTCGAACCAGACGACCTTGCCCGGCGCATGGGCGCTGACTCCCCAGGCGTCCGCGAGACTGCGCACCAGGAGCAGCCCCCGGCCGTGCGTACCGTCGTCGGCGTTCGGTACGTACGACAGGGGCAGCCCGGGCACGAAGTCCCGGACCTCCACCCGCAGTCCGGCGGGCGCCACGCTCACCGTGACGACCGCGCCGTGTCCGGTGTGGATCAGTGCGTTGGTCACCAGCTCGCTCAGCAGGAGCTCCGCCACCTCGGCCGGCTCGGCCTGCCACCGGTGGCGCAGGAACTCCCGTAACTCACCGCGCACTTCACTCACCGCCGCCAGATCGGTGCGGGCCAGTCTGCGATACATCCGGACCGGCTGCCGCTCCTTGGCCCCCGGCCGGTGCGAGGCCTCGCCTGCCATGGAATCAGCATCTCCCTGACGTTCCATCGTCTCCCCCGCCCGCACAGTGAATCGCCCCCTGCTCGTCGTTCCGGCATCCCGTGTCGTCTGCTGCTCGTCGAACTCCTTCGCGGAACACTTCACCGGATGCATGCCCCACAGACGGGTCGCCACGCTTGTCGACTCATCAATAGGACCGACCGGCAATTGGAGGGTGGGAGAAGGAGCGGGGCTGGGTGCCGCCGGGGACTGCCGGACATCTGCGCGACACATTTCCTTCTCTCGGATCAACTTCCAAAAAATTCACATCGGTTGGCGTTGACGGGACCGTATCTACGCGCGTCATCATGGTGCTTATGCGAATCCCCCCACGGATCACCACGCTCGGTGGCGCTGCCACCCTCCTGTCCGTCCTCCTCGTCGGAGCCCCGGCCACCGCGGCCACCGCCCCGACCGGATCCCCGGCCGCCGCCTCCCCCGTCTCCATCACGTCGGCCGGCAGCATCTGTTACTCGTCGCTGCCCTCCCAGGCGCACGACACCCTCGACCTCATCGACGCGGGCGGCCCGTTCCCGTATTCCCAGGACGGCTCCGTCTTCCAGAACCGTGAAGGCGTCCTGCCCAGCCGGAGCACCGGCTACTACCACGAGTACACGGTCGTCACCCCCGGCTCCCCGACCCGCGGCGCGCGCCGGATCGTGACGGGCGAGAGGGCGCAGGAGGACTACTACACCAGCGACCACTACGCCACCTTCGACCTGATCGACCAGGGCTGCTGAGGCCCGGCCCCTCTGGACCGATCCGCGTCGCAGTCCCCCACCTGCGGCGCGGATCACGGACCGGGGAAGCAAGCGGACCCGCACGTTCCACGACTTGTATGCTCCCTCCATGACCGTGACCTATGTGATCGACGGCTCGCGGGTCACCGGCCTGGAGCAGTTCTGGGAAGTGATCGGCGAGGCCGTGAACGGCCCCGGCGGGTACTTCGGGCGCAACCTCGACGCCCTTGCGGACTGCCTGGGCGGCGGGATGGGCACCCCGGACGACGGCGACTTCGTCTTCGAGTGGCGGCACCACACGCTCTCCGCACAAGCCCTGGGCCACGAGGAGACGGCCTGTCATCTGCGGCGGAGCCTGGAGCGGGCGCATCCCACCAACCGGCCCGCGATGCGGGAGCGGCTCGACGAGGCCCTGGCCGGAAGGGGACCGACGCTCTTCGACCTGATCGTGGGGATCCTGGCGGACGGCGCGACGCCCGGCACGTTGCGGCTGTCGTGAGCCCCGGGCCGTGTCCGGCGGACGCGGCCCGGGGGACGGCACCGGCCGGCCGAGCGGGATCATCACTCGGCCGGCCGGCACCATGGGGGTCGTAGGGATCAGAACTCGGTGGTGACCTTGGCGCCTTCGAACGCCTCGTTGCCGTAGAGGCTGATGAAGTGGTAGCCCTCCGCCGGGTTGTTGACGGTCAGGGTGTGCTCGTTGCCCGCCCCGACGGACTTGTCGGTGTAGACCTGGGTGGTCGCCCACTCCTTCGCGCTGTAGTAGAGGTCGGCGTCACCCGTGCCGCCGGAGGCGGTGATCTTCAACTGCTTGACACCGGAGGGTATGAGGATGGCCAGGTAGGTGTAGTCGCCCTTGACCGCCTTCAGCTCGCTGCGCATGCAGTTCCGGCCCAGCAGCCTGGTGTCGGCGTCCTTGCACTCGGTGATCTCACCGGGCGGGTTGGTGGACCCGCCGCCGCAGGCACCGGCCGCGCAGGCGGCCAGCCAGGTGTCCCAGTCGGCGTCGTAACGGTTGCCGATGGTCGACGTGAGCAGGGTGCGGGCACCGTCCCAGTCGCCCTTGCGGTAGAGGCCGAGCAGGGTGTCGATGTCGCCTCGGTGGGATTCGAGCATGTAACGGACTGCCAGGTAGCCCCAGTTGTACACGCGGGTCTGGTCGGCGTTCTCGTAGGTGGTGTCGAACAGGGTGCTCAGGCGGTAGGTGCGGTTCGCGGCCTGGGCGATGGCGGCCTCGTAGTCGAGCTTGCGGTACGAGTAGGAGACGAACTCCGCGAAGCCCTCGACCCACCAGACGGTCGGCGTGGTCATTCCGGCGGTGAAGTCGCCGTACATGTTGTAGCGGCCGTCGAGGTAGTGCGTGTACTCGTGGTTGAGGTTCCAGATCTGGAAGTCGGGGCGGGCCCACTCAGCCTCGTAGGCGATGAACCGGGGCTGGTTGCCCTCGACCTTGGGGTCGCCCTCCAGGTACATGCCGCCGTTGTTGGTGTCGATGCCGAAGATCACGCCGGCGTAGGTCTGGTAGTCGGCGCTGGAGTCGAAGGCCACGACCTCGATGGTCTTGTTGTTGTCGTCGGCGACCGCCCCGTTGTCCCGGGCCACCTCGTGGAAGTAGGCGTCCTGGTTGCGCAGGCTGGTGCAGCTGGCTTCGAGCTCCTCCGCGACCATGTCCTGCGCCCGGATGGTGATGCTGTCGCTACAGGTGTGCTTCACCGGCAGGACGACCTTCTCAAGACGCTCCGCGAGGTTGCAGGCGTCGTACTTCGCGCAGTTGTCCTTGTCGTAGGCGTCGACCATCTTGGCCAGGTTGACCCAGAGCGGGGCGGTGGGGCCGTCGATGGAGCTCTTGCCCATCAGGTCGACCGCGAGCGGGCTCGCCTCGTCGCGCAGCGAGTCCTCCTTGAGGAAGCGGCCGAGCTCGAGCCCCGCGTTGGCGGCCAGGAACGAATTCTTGGTGCCCAGCAGGTCGAGGTGGTTCGCGGCGAAGTCGCGCAGCGAGGTCAGCACGCTGGGGTCGGCCTCGATGGCGGTGATGAACTCCGGCACCTGGTGACCGCGGAACATGACCGTGTACACGCTGTTCACGGCGTTGCGCATGTGCCACAACTCGTTGTACGACTCGTCGTAGTCGGCCAGCATCTTCTTGACGATGTTCAGGTAGCGGGCGTTCTCCTCGGCGCTGTCGACCAGGATGATCGCCTCGGACAGGCTCTCGCCGTTGGCGTCGGTGACGTCGAAGGCGTGCGAGGAGCCGAAGAAGCCGTCGAGCGCGCCCTGGATGGCCGTGCGCAGACGCGGCCCGTACTCCCCGACGGTGTCGGGGTCGTAGTACTGCACGTAGTAGCCGGCCCGGAGGAAGAGGATCAGCTGCGGCATGCCGGTGCTGACGTCACCCGGGTAGGAGGCCGACGCGTCGCGCATCGCGTCGGCGATGGTGACCATCTGGTCCTCGCGGAAGGCGTGGTAGCCGTCCTGGCCCTGGATACGGAACAGCGTGTTGACGCAGTCGGTGGTCGCCGCCTTGACCTTCTCGACCAGGGCGCTTCCGGTGTTGTTGGTGAAATCGGTGGTGTTGCACTCGGCTGCGGCCTTGCCGAGCTTCTTGGCGCGGCGCTTCTCGGCCTTCATCGAAGGTGCCTGGTGGCTCGGAAGCGCGGTGGACGGGTCGTCGTAGTCCCGCTTGAGCGCGTCCTGGGAAGCGGACTGCGGCGGCAGGTCGGCGGCCTTGAGCGACTTGCGTTGGACGTGAGCGGCATCGTCGGCGGGTGCTGTCAGCGCCTCGGCGGTGGGACCGCCGGAGTCCTCGGTCCGGGTTTCCGCCCGTTCCTGAGCAGCGCCCGAGGAGTGGGGGGTCGCGGCCGAAGCGGCGGGGCGTTGCTCGACGGCCTGACTCGGTGCCGTGAACAGGCCCACACCCAGGCATGCTGCCAGAACCGCAGTGGACAGTCCGGTTATTCTCTGTCGAACCCTCAGGTTCTTCACGTGCCGCCTCCCAGCGGAGTGGTGACCGCGCGACAGGGCGCGGTTGTGGGGGAATGCAAGGGGGCAGTGCAGGACCGGGTCTGAACTGCACCGACGCCGTGACATGAGCACGACTTCCTTCCCCTTGCGCGCTGTACAATGGCACATGTCACATGTTCTTTGGAACCCCTCTCGCGCACATTCATCTGCGCGACAACTTCTCGTCGCAGCACGGGATATGACACACGGACCCGAACACACCGGTCGCCACCACCGGTTTCCCGACCACCGTGTCCCCGGAGAGCCGGAATCCCGGCCTCGGCCCCGGTCCCACAAAGCCCCCGAGGAGCAATGCCCGTGTCCCGTTCCTTCTCCACACCCCGCACCGGCAGCCACGATCTGCCGGTGTCACCCGCCCTGGACGTCTTCATGAGTACCGGGTGGGCCAAGTCTCCGTTGCCGGCGGACCTTCGCGTCCCCTCCATCGACGCCACCCCCGCTCGCCGCGCCCGGCTGGCCGCCCGCTTCCCCGGCGAGCGCCTGATCATCCCTGCGGGTGCGCTCGCCGTCCGCTCCAACGACACCGACCACCGATTCCGGCCGCACACCGGCTATGCCTGGCTCACCGGCCTCACCGGCGAGGACCAGGCCGGCCATGTCCTCGTCCTGGAACCGGACGGCGACGAGCGCCACGAGGCGGTGCTCTATCTGCGGCCCCGGTCACCGCGTACCGGCCAGGAGTTCTACCGTGACCGCAGATACGGGGAGTTCTGGGTCGGCCGCAGGCCCGACCTGGCGGAGGCCACCCGGCTGACCGGCATCCGCTGCGCGCATCTGGACGCCTGGGAGAAGCTGCTCACCGGGCCACAGCCACCGGTGCGGGTGCTGGGCGGCGTGGACCCGTCCGTGGACGAACTCCTCCGCTCCTGCCGTCCGTTCCCGCTCGGGCGGTCGGCGCCGGCCGGGCTCGAAGCGGTGCTCAGCGAACTCCGGCTCGTCAAGGACCCCTGGGAGACCGGCCAGTTGCAGCAGGCCGTCGATGCGACGACGGCAGGGTTCGAGGACGTGGTGCGAAGCCTGCCGCAGGCACTGCGTCACCCGCGCGGCGAGCGCTGGATCGAGGGCGTCTTCGATCTGCGGGCCCGGCTGGAGGGAAACGGTCCGGGCTACTCCACGATCGCCGCGGCCGGGGCGCACGCCTGCGTCCTGCACTGGATCCGCAATGACGGACCGCTGGCACCCGACCAGTTGCTGCTCCTGGACGCCGGAGTGGAGACCGACTCGCTCTACACGGCCGACATCACCCGCACCCTGCCGCTTTCCGGCCGATTCTCCCCCGTGCAGCGAACGGTCTACGAGCTGGTGCTGGCGGCACAGGACGCGGGCATCTCGGCCCTGCGCCCGGGGGCGCGATTCCGAGACTTCCACATGGCGGCCATGCGGGTCATCGCCGAAGGACTGCACGAGTGGGGCGTGCTGCGGATGCCGGCGGACGAGGCGCTCGACGCGGACAACGGCTTCTACCGCCGGTACACGCTCTGCAGCAGCGGCCATATGCTCGGCATGGACGTGCACGACTGTGCGCAGGCGCGTGCCGAGACCTATCTGGACGGGCGTCTGGAAGCCGGTCAGGTGCTGACCGTGGAGCCCGGGCTCTACCTCCAGCCCGACGACGAGACGCTGCCCCGGTCGCTGCGCGGAATCGGGGTGCGGATCGAGGACGACCTCGTGATCACGGCCGACGGCGCTCGCCTCATGTCGTCCGCGCTGCCGCGCACCGCCGACGGCATTGAGGAGTGGATGGCCTCGCTGCTGGAGACCGGGGCCTGAGTGCCGCTTCAACGGCCGTCCGGTGGGCGGCCGTTGAAGGGCAGGGGTTGGACGACGGGTGCCGGGCGAGTGGCGAGTCAGGCCTCCGCGGCCGGCATCCTCACGCTTCCGATCCGCTTGTCTTCCGCGCCCGTGTCATTGGGTTCCTCCTCGGCCCAGAGGTTCCTGACATGTGACATATGACCCAGCATGCACTGCTCCGCGCGCTCCGCGTCGCCCGCGATCAAGAGGTCGAGCAGCTGGGCGTGTTCCTCCGCCGACTGGACCAACAGCCCGGTTTCGTCGAGCCGGTTCAGCCCGAAAAGGCGCGACCGCTTGCGCAGATTGCCGACCTCCTCCACCAAGCGGCGGTTTCCCGCCAGGCCGAGCAGTTCGAGATGGAAGCGGCGGTCGGCCTCCAGGTAGCCGAGGATGTCGTGCTCGGCGGCGGCCGCGACGATCGCCTGGGCGAGTGGCCGCAGCGCCTCCAGCTCCTCGGTCTTGCCCATCCGGGCGATGCGGCCGACAGTGGGAACCTCGATCAGGACCCGCAGTTCGGTGAAGTCGTCGAGATCCTGATCGGTCAACTCCGTTATCCGGAAGCCCTTGTTGCGTACCGCTTCGACCAGGCCCTCGCGAGCCAGGTCGAGCATGGCCTCACGGACCGGGGTGGCGGACACACCGAAGTCCGCGGCGAGAGCGGGAGCGGAGTAGATCATGCCCGGACGGAGCTCCCCTGCGATCAGGGCCGCCCTGAGGGCGTTCGCCACCCGGTCGCGCAAATGCTCCTGCGCGGAGATGACGTTGAGCGTCGACAGGCGGGCCATAGCTATTCCTCCAGCGCCGTGCGGAGCCTCAGAATACAATGTCACGTTTCCACCGGAGCCAGTCGTTCCGAGCCGTGGACAAACTCGCTCAGAGCACCGAATTCCGGTACACCGCCGCGGCCACGGCGAGGTCTTCCCAGCCCATTCCGACACTCTTGAAGAACCGGGGGCCCTCGAAATCGGTCGGCTTTCCGCCAAGGTTGCGACCGGTCACCAGCTCGGCGAGGTTGCCGCCGATGTCCTCGGCCCTGAAAGCCCCCTCCGCCAGCGGGATCAGCAGATCGCCCGCCTCCACCAGCGCCGCCGCCCGTGATTCGACGACGACGGCGGAACGCGCCACCAGCGCGGTGTCGACCTCGCGTGCGTCGGGGGTGTGCGAGCCGACCGCGACGACCGTCGCCCCGTCCGGTACGAGGGAACCGTCGAACAGCGGGGTGGCGGAGGTGGTGCAGCACAGCACCAGATCGGCCGTGGCGACCTCCCCGGCACCGTACCCCTGTCCCTGCCCCACGCGGGCGTCCACCCCGATCCGCCGGGCGTGCTCGGCGAACGCCTCGGCCCGGTCCGGGTTGCGGCCGACCACGGTGACCCGCTCGACCGGGCGTTCCGCGAGCACCGCCGCCAGGTGCCCGTACGCCTGGGGGCCCGTTCCGAAGAGCACCAGGTGGCGCACGACGGGCCCGGTGAGGTGGCGGATCGCCAGTGCGGACACGGCCGGCGTACGCAGGGTGGTGAGCGCGGCTCCGTCCAGCAGGGCGAGCGGCAGCAGCGTGGCGGCGTCGAGCAGCAGATAGCTCCCGGTGATCCGGGGCAGGCCGCGCGCCGGGTTGTCCGGGGCGACCCCGGCGATCTTCACCCCGGTCACCTGCTGGGTGGTGGCGGGCATGATCAGCAACTCGCCGCCGGGCACTGTGACATGGTGCCGGGCGGGTGCCGTCTCCGGATCCAGGCCCCCGCTCAGCGCCGACTCCAGGGCGTCCACGGCTCCAGCAGTTCCCAGGGCCTCGATGTCGTCGGCGCCGAGCAGGGGCAGGTTCACAGCAGGAATCCTTCGGGAAAGGGATCGGACGGGTTCAGGAAGAATTGTGCGGTACCGGTGATCCAGGCACGGCCGGTGACAGTGGGCACGACGGCCGGCAGCCCGCCCACGGTGGTCTCCTGGACGAGACGTCCGGTGAACGAGGTGCCGATGAAGGACTCGTTCACGAAGTCGGTGTCCAGGGGGAGTTCACCGCGTGCGTGCAGCTGCGCCATGCGCGCCGAGGTGCCGGTCCCGCAGGGTGAGCGGTCGAACCAGCCCGGGTGGATGGCCATCGCGTGCCGGGAGTGGCGGGCGTCGGACCCGGGTGCGATGAACTGCACGTGCTTGAGACCGTGGATGTTCGGGTTCTCGGGGTGGACGGGCCGGTCGGTGGCGTTGACCGCGTCCATCACGGCGAGCCCGGCGGCCAGGATGTCGTCCTTGCGTGCCCGGTCGAAGGGCAGTCCGAGGTCGGACAGGTGAAGCATCGCGTAGAAGTTCCCGCCGTAGGCGAGGTCGTAGCGCAGCTTCCCGTAACCGGGTACGTCCACCGTCCGGTCGAGCGCGACGCTGAACGCCGGAACGTTGGTGAGGGTCACGGCGGTGGCAGCGCCGTCCGTCACCTGTACGTCGACGCTGACGAGCCCGGCCGGGGTGTCCAGCCGCACGGTGGTGACGGGTTCGGTGACCTCCACCATGCCGGTCTCCACCAGAACGGTCGCCACCCCGATGGTGCCGTGCCCGCACATCGGCAGAAAGCCTGAGACCTCTATGAAGAGGACTCCGTAGTCCGCGTCCGGCCGGGTGGGCGGCTGGAGGATCGCGCCGCTCATGGCGGCGTGGCCGCGCGGTTCGTACATGAGCAGGGTGCGTACGGCGTCCCGGTGCTCCTGGAAGTAGTTGCGCCGTTCGGCCATCGTGGCACCGGGGATGGTGCCGATGCCGCCGGTGATGACGCGGGTGGGCATGCCCTCGGTGTGCGAGTCGACGGCGTGGAAGATGTGACGTGTCTGCAAGGATCCCCCTGATTGGTCACGACGTACACGAAGAACGCGGGAACGGGACAGAGCGGGACGGAATGGAACGGGCTGACCCGGTCCGGGCGGGGCCTGGCGCGGCTCCGCCCGGACGTACGGGCCGGGCGCCGCTCCCAGAGGCCGTCGGGTGACCTCCGACCGGGCGGCCACGCCCTGGCACGCACGCTTCCCGCGTTGTCGTCGGTCGCCAACGCTCCGCGTCGGCTCCCTCCTCCGCCTTGGAATCGCACGCACCGGACCGCGTCCGCTTTCCGGTCCGAGGTCACCCGGCAGTCTCTCAGTGAAGGCCCCCGGCAAGTGCCTTCTCCGTCGCGGCGCGTACGGCGGCCTCGTCGTCGGCGGGGAGCGGGAACCGCGGCGGGCGGGTACGGCCGCCGTGTCGACCGGCGACATCCATGGATGCCTTGATGGCCTGGACGAACTCGGGCTTCGAGTCCCACCGCAGCAGCTCGTGCAGCTCCCGGTACAGCGGCAGCGCGGTTGCCATGTCACCGGTGACAGCGGCCCGGTACAGGTCTACGCAGCTGGACGGCAGCATGTTCGGGCAACCGGCGATCCACCCGACGGCGCCGGCGAGTGCCAGTTCCAGCAGTACGTCGTCGGCGCCCACGAGCACGTCGAGGCCGGGCGCCTTTTCGGCGATCTCGTACGCTCTGCGTACGTCACCGCTGAACTCCTTGACGGCCACGATGCTGCCCTCCTGGTGGAGGCGGGCGAGCAGGCTCGGTGACATGTCCACCTTGGTGTCGTACGGGTTGTTGTACGCGACGATCGGCACGCCGGCCTTGGCCACCTCGGCGTAGTGGGCGCGCACCGCCTCGTCATCGCAGCGGTATGCGTTGGGCGGCAGGAGCAGTACGGAACCGGCGCCCGCGTCGGCGGCCTGTTCGGCCCAGCGTCGTGATTCCGCGCTGCCGTAGGCGGAGACGCCCGGCATGACCCGGCTGCCGTCGCCCGCGGCTTCGACGGCGACCCGGACCATCTGGTCGCGTTCGCTGTCGGTCAGGGTCTGGTACTCCCCCAGTGAGCCGTTGGGCACCACTCCGTCGCAGCCCGCCTCGATGAGCTGGCGCACATGGGTCGCGTAGGCGTCGTAGTCGATGGTGCAGTCTTCGCGCAGGGTGACCGGGGTGGCGACCATGACCCCGTGCCAGGGACGGGTGCGCGGGTGGGTGTTCGTCTGCATCGTGGCTCCTTGAGAGGCGTGACATGTCACGGTGTGGCGGTACGCGGACGACGGTTGTCGAACGCGGTGTTCCGGAGTGCGGGAACCCGAACCGGCGGGCCGGCGGGCTCCGGGGCAGGACTGACTGCGGGGGCTGGTTGCGTGGGAGGGCCGACCGCAGGGGCCGGTCGCCGGACTACCCGGGGTCGGCCAGGTCGGCGAGTGTGGAGAGCTTCACGGGGCAGGCCAGCGGGCGCCGGTCGGGGCCGCCCGGGTCCTGCCCGGCGCCGTGTGCGGCGGCGAGCTCGCGGACGGCGAATCCGCACGTCCGGCCCTGGCACCACCCCATTCCGGCCCGGGTGAGCAGCTTGACGGTCCTGGTGTCACCGGCTCCCAGCTCCTCGCAGGCCGTACGGATCCGTCCCGCGGTGACCTCTTCGCAGCGGCAGACCTCCGTATCGCCGGTCAGCCACTCGCTCCACCCGGTGCCCGGCCGGTGCACGGTCCCCATCAGCGCGGCGAAGGCCCGCAGCCGGCGTCGGGAGCGTCGCAGCGCGACCGCTCTGCGGGCCTCCTGCCGCCGCACCCCGCCCCGCACCTCGCGGACGATCGACAGTGCCGCCAGCTCACCCTCGGAGAGGGCGAGTTCGACACCACCGATGCCCCCGGTCTCACCGGCCGCCCAGACGCCGGGGACGGTGGTCCTGAGCTGCTCGTCGAGGATGACGGCGTGCGTGCCGTCGGGGCCCTGGCGCGTGCCGCAGCCGGCTGCCACGGCGAGTTCCAGCTGCGGCACGAGTCCGTGTCCCACGGCGAGCGCGTCGCAGGCGATCCGGCTGCCGGTCCCCGCGACAGGGCGCCATCGACGGTCCACCCTGCTGACGGTCACCGCCTCCACCCGTTCGTCGCCGTGCACCTCGGTGACCGCCCGGTGCGTCAGCACCCGGACCCCCGCACGGGCCAGCGCCGCCCCGAACCGCGCTCCCTCCGCCGCCTTGCCGGGGTTGGCCGCCAGCACCCGTGGAGCACGGGCGTACGCTCCGTACCCGGCCGCCTCGACGAGCGCCGGGACACGCGCCCCCGCACGCGTCAGGGAGAGTGCGACCGCCTGGAGGAGCGGACCGCTCCCCGCGACCACGATCCGGCGCCCCGGCAGCACCAGCCCGGACTTGAGCATGGCCTGGGCCCCCGCCGCACTCACCACCCCCGGAAGTGTCCAGCCGGGGAAAGGTAGTTGGCGCTCGTGTGCACCCGTCGCCAGCACCATGCGGCGGGCCTGGACGGTGGTGCGGGCCTCCTCGGTGCCCCCGGTGACCGCGTGCAGGATCCAGTCGCCGTCACCGGTTCGTTCGACCGTCCACACCTGGTGGTCGGTGAGATGGCGGATCGCGCCGGTGTCGCGGTGCGCGGCAAGTCTCGCGGAGAGTTCCACGAAGGCGTGCCAGTGGTGGTGAAGGGCCTCGGGCCGGGTGGCGCCGAGTCCGTCGGCCGGGCTGCGGTAGTACTGGCCGCCGGGCGCGGCGGCCGCGTCCAGCAGAACCACGTCGAGCCCGTGGTCGGCGGCGGTGACGGCTGCGGCCAGGCCTGCCGGTCCCGCTCCCACCACGGCGATCGTGGCGCGCTCGGTCTCCCGCACCCGGCGGTCATCCGTCGAGTGCGGCATGCCCGTCGCCCTCCTGAGTGGTGATGACGTCGCCCGGTGCGGCGGGCAGCAGACAGGCGCGCTGATTGGGCCGGCCGTTGATGGTGGCCAGGCAGTCGTAGCAGGCGCCGATGCCGCAGAAGGCGCCTCGCGGCCGTCCGTGGACCCGGGTGTTGCGCCAGGTCAGGATGCCCGCCGACCAGAGCGCGGCAGCGACGGTCTGGCCCGGCAGTCCGCGGATCGGGCGGCCGTCGAAGGTCAGCCGGAACTCCGGTTCCGGTTCGGCCCCGACGAGTTCGGCGGGGGTGCGTGCACGGGTGCGTCTCACGGGGTCCTCTCCTGGGGCACGGGCGCCCCGCTCTCCACCGTCGTGTGGCATGTCATGTGGCATCGAATCGGTCGGGGGCGAACGGTGCGAGGTCGAGTGCGGGCCGCTTCCCCCGGATCGCGTCGGCGATCAGCTGCCCGGTCGCGGGCGCCAGCCCGATTCCGGCGCCCTCGTGACCGCAGGCGTGGAAGAGCCCCGGTGCCCGGGGGTCAGGTCCGATCGCGGGCAGATGGTCGGGCAGGTAGGGGCGGAACCCGTGGTAGGCGCGCAGTACCCGCACATCGGCGAGCACGGGGAAGAGGTCGGCGGCGCGGGCCGCCAACTGGGCGACCACCGGAACGGACAGCGTCCGGTCGAAGCCGACCCGTTCGCGGCTCGCCCCGATGAGTACCGGACCCGATGGTGTCCCCTCCACCACTGGAGAGGTCTGCAGCGCCGCCGACCCGCTCGACACGTCGGCCACGTACTCCGCCGCGTAGACCTTGTGCCGGATCAGCCGGGGCAGTGGTTCGGTGACGAGCACGAACCCCCTGCGCGGCAGGACCGGCAGGTTCACTCCGGCCAGTGCGGCGAGGTCACCGCCCCAGGTCCCCGCCGCGTTGACCACGACGGGGGCCCGCAGCTCGCCCCGGGTCGTCCGTACCCCGCATACGGCGCCCTCCCGGTCCCTGAGGATCCCCACCACCTCCTCCCCCGGGCGCACAAGCGCACCGGCGCGAGTGGCCGCACGCAACAACTCGGCTGCTGCCAGGGCGGGTTGGACCTGGGCATCCTGCGGATAGTGGCAGCCGCCGGCCAGGTGCGGCGCGAGATGGGGTTCGAGCTCGCGCAACTGGTCGGGGGTGACGTGGTATGCCTCGACACCCGCCTTTCGCTGGCCGGCGGCCGTCGCGGACAGGGTGGTCAGGGAGTCCTCGGTCGCCGCGACGACCACACCGCCCTTGAGCTCGTACTCCATGCCCGGGGGCAGCTCCTCGGCGAGTTGCTGCCACAAGGAGGCGGAGAGCAGGGCCAGTTCCAGCTCCGGTCCCGGCACTTTGTCGGAGACCAGGAGGTTGCCCTCGCCGGCGCCGGTGGTGCCACCGGCCACCGGCCCGCGGTCGACGACGGCTACGGAGAGTCCGGACCGGGAGGTGTAGTAGGCGCAGGCGGCGCCGACCATTCCGGCCCCGACGATGACGACGTCCAAGGTGTGTCTCGTGAGCACGCCAGTAATATGTCACATTGCTCAAGGGGCGCCAAGGGTGCGGACAGGGCCAGTTGATCTACCGTCACCCCCTCGCGCACTTCGCAGGGGTGCCGGGCCGGCCGCCGGGGAAGTGGAGCCATCGAAACCCCCGCAGGCGCCGACTCCGAGGAGCCGTGATGCACGACGACCGCACCTTGGTGGAGGACCGCCTCGAACGGGCCCTTCACCAGTTCATCCGCCCCGCCCAGTACGCGGACCGGACCCCGCTCGCGCTCTTTGTCCGGCACGTCCCCGGCGAACCCGTGCCGGTGGCACAGGTGATCCAGGAGCCGTTCGAGCCGTTCAGTACCGGCAGCGAGTGGGGGAAACCCTGGTCCACCAGCTGGTTCCGGCTGGAGGGATCCGTGCCGACGGGGTGGGCGGGGCGGCGGGTCGAGGTGGTCGTCGATCCCGGGTTCTCCGGTCAGGGGCCCGGCTTCCAGGCCGAGGGCATGCTGTACGACGCCGCGGGCGTCCCCATCAAGGGCATCCATCCACGCAATCGCCATCTGACGCTGCCCTCCCCCGCGGCGGGCGGCGAACCGGTGTCCCTGCTGCTGGAGGCGGCGGCCAACCCGTCCGTACTGGAGCACGGCTTCGCGCCGACACCGCTCGGCGACCCGACGACGGCGGGCGACCGGCCACTCCACCGGTTCGCCGCCGCGGACCTGGCGGTGCTGGACGAGGAGGTCTGGCATCTGGTCCTGGACATCGAGGTGCTCTCCGAGCTGATGCGGGAACTCCCCGTCGAGCGCTCCCGGCGTCACGAGATCCTGCGGTCGTTGGAGCGCATGCTCGATGCGCTGGATCTGCACGATGTGGCGGGCACGGCGCGGGCCGGCCGGGACGAGCTGACCGAGGTGCTGTCCCGCCCGGCTTCGGCGAGCGCGCACCGGATCTCGGCCATCGGTCATGCGCACATCGACTCGGCATGGCTGTGGCCGCTGCGGGAGGCGGTACGCAAGACCTCACGCACCTTCGCCAATGTCACGGCGCTCGCCCGGGACTATCCGGAGCTGGTCTTCGCGGCCTCGCAGGCCCAGCAGTACGCGTGGGTGAAGGAGCACCAGCCGCACATCTGGGAGCGGATCAAGCAGGCCGTGGCGGACGGGCAGTGGGTACCCGTCGGGTCGATGTGGGTGGAGTCCGATGCCAACATGCCCGGCGGCGAGGCGCTGGCCCGGCAACTCGTGCACGGAAAGCGGTTCTTCGAGCAGGAGCTGGGGACGGAGACCGAGGAGATCTGGCTGCCGGACTCCTTCGGCTGCACGGCCGCCTTCCCGCAGCTGGCCCGGCTGGCGGGGGTGAAGTGGTTCCTGACCCAGAAGCTGTCCTGGAACCAGAGCAACAAAATGCCACATCACACCTTCTGGTGGGAGGGCATCGACGGGACCAGGATCTTCACCCATTTCCCGCCCGTGGACACCTACAACGCACAGTTCCACGGTCGTGAGCTCTCCCACGCCGAGCGGAACTTCGCCGAGAAGGGCCTGGCGACCCGCTCCCTCGTCCCGTTCGGCTGGGGTGACGGCGGGGGCGGCCCCACCCGCGAGATGATGGAGAAGGCGCGCCGGCTCGGGGACCTGGAGGGTTCGCCGAGGGTCGGCATCGAGCGGCCCGCTGCGTTCTTCGCGGCGGCCGAGGAGGAATACGGGGCACAGGCTCCGGTCTGGTCGGGCGAGCTGTATCTGGAGCTGCACCGGGCCACGTACACCACCCAGGCCAAGACCAAGCAGGGCAACCGCCGCAGCGAACATCTGCTCCGCGAGGCGGAGCTGTGGGCCACGGCAGCCGCGCTGCACGATCCCGCCCACCGCTACGCCTATCCGTACGAGGCGCTGGACCGGCTGTGGAAGACGGTGCTGCTGCATCAGTTCCATGACATCCTGCCCGGGTCGTCGATCGCCTGGGTGCACCGCGAGGCCCGCGAGACTTACGAGCGGGTGCGCACGGAGCTGGCGGATCTGGTGGCGGACTCGGTGGTCGCGCTGGGTGCGCCCGAGGGTCTGGTAGCGCTCAACTCCTCTCCGTACCACCGCCGTCAGGTGGTCGAGCTGGACGCGGCGGCGAGCGCGCTGCTGCCCTCCGGTGCGCAGGTGCAGCGCCTGGGTGGCGGTCGCACGGCGGTCATGGCCGACGCACCCGGGCTCGGCTCGGGTCCGCTGAACGGCTCGGCGGTGCCGGAGCAGCCGGTCATCGCGACCGGTTCGGCCGACGGGGGTCTCGTCCTCGACAACGGGCTGCTGCGGGTGGTGGTCGACGGCGACGGGCTGATCGCCTCCGTGCGCGATCTCGGCGCGGGGCGGGAGGTCCTCGTCCCCGGCCACCGGGGAAACCTCCTCCAGCTGCACCCGGACCACCCCAATCACTGGGACGCCTGGGACATCGACCGGCACTACCGCCGCACCCGGACCGATCTCACCGAAGCCGGCTCCGTCGAGCTGGTGGAGGAGGGGCCGTTGCGGGCGGCGGTCCGGGTGCTGCGGTCCTTCGGGCAGTCACATGTCGCACAGGAGATCCGGCTGACCGCGGGCAGCCGGCGGATCGACATCGAGACCGAGGTCGACTGGCGGGAGTCGGAGAAGGTCCTCAAGGTGTCGTTCCCGCTCGATGTGCATGCCGAACGGTGCACGTCCGAGATCCAGTTCGGCCACATCCACCGCCCCACGCACGACAACACCGCCTGGGACGCGGCCCGTTTCGAGATCTGCGCCCACCGCTGGCTCCGAGTCGCCGAGCCGGGGTACGGCGTGACACTGCTCAACGACTCGACGTACGGACACGAGGTGACCCGGACCCCGCACGCCTCGGGTCTCGGCACGACCGTGCGGCTGACTCTGCTGCGCGCCCCGCACAGCCCCGACCCGGAGACGGACCTGGGCCGGCACCGGTTCGGCTACGCACTGGCACCGGGCGGCGCGATCACGGACTCGGTACGAGAAGGGCTCGCGCTCAACCTGCCGTTGCGGGCGGCCGTGGCGCCCGTGCTGCCACCGCTGGTCGACACAGGACATCCGGCGGTCACGGTGGAGTCGGTGAAGCTCGCCGAGGACCGGAGCGGCGATGTGATCGTGCGGCTGTACGAGTCGGCGGGCGGCCGTGCCGGAACCACGCTGCGGGTCGGGTTCCCCGTCGTGCGGGCCCGGGTCACCGATCTGCTGGAACGGCCGCTGCACGAGGCGGACACCGACGAGCACGGACTCGTACTGTCGCTGCGGCCGTTCCAGATCCTGACACTGCGGCTGACCCCGGCGTGACGCTCCGGGCCGCTGCGGGCGACTCCGGTCCGCGTTCAGGGGCGGGGCACGTTCCGCAGGTTGGAACGGGCCATCTGGACCATCCGGCCCACTCCCCCGTCCAGCACGATCTTGCTTGCGGAGAGCGCGAAGCCGGTCACCATCTCGGCGCTGATCTTCGGGGGGATGGAGAGCGCGTTGGGGTCGGTGACGACATCGACGAGCGCCGGGCCCTTGTGCTTGAAGGCGTCCTTGAGGGCGCCTTCGAGCTGTTTGGGCTTCTCCACCCGCACCCCGTACGCCCCACAGGCGCGGGCGACCGCGGCGAAGTCCGGGTTCTTGTTGGACGTGCCGAACGACGGCAGGCCCGCGACCAGCATCTCCAACTCGACCATGCTGAGCGAGGAGTTGTTGAACAGCACGACCTTGACCGGCAGGTCGTACTGCACCAGCGTCAGGAAGTCGCCCATCAGCATGGTGAATCCGCCGTCGCCGGACATCGAGACCACTTGCCGGTGCGGGTCGGTGAACTGGGCGCCGATGGCCTGCGGGAGCGCGTTGGCCATCGAGCCGTGGCTGAACGATCCGATGACGCGACGCCTGCCGTTCGGGGAGAGATACCGTGCGGCCCACACATTGCACATACCGGTGTCGACGGTGAACACGGCGTCGTCGTCGGCCAGTTCGTCCAGCACCGAGGCGACGTACTCCGGATGGATCGGGACGTGCTTCTCGACCTTGCGGGTGTACGCCTTGACCACGCCCTCCAGTGCCTCGGCGTGCTTCTTCAGCATCCGGTCGAGGAATTTGCGGTCGGTCTTGGGCTTCACCTGCGGGGTCAGACAGCGCAGGGTCTCGCGGACGTCGCCCCAGACCGCCAGATCCAGCTTGGAACGGCGGCCCAGGTGCTCGGGGCGCACATCGACCTGGACGATCTTCACATCGGCCGGGAGAAAGGCGTTGTACGGGAAGTCGGTGCCGAGCAGGATGAGGAGATCGCACTCGTTGGTGGCCTCGTAGGCGGCGCCGTAGCCGAGCAGGCCGCTCATCCCGACGTCGTACGGGTTGTCGTACTGGATCCATTCCTTGCCGCGCAGCGCGTGCCCGACGGGAGCCTTCACCCGTTCGGCGAACTCCATCACCTCGGCGTGGGCCCCCGCCGTGCCGCTGCCGCAGAACAACGTCACACGTTTCGCCGAGTCGACCATCCGGCAGAGCTCGGCGATCTCGTCGTCACCGGGCCGGACGGTCGGCCGCGAGGTGACCAGCGCGTGCTCGATGGACTTCTCCGGGGCGGGCTGCGATGCGATGTCACCCGGCATCGTGACGACGCTGACCCCGCCCCGGCCGATCGCGTGCTGAACGGCGGTCTGGAGCAGCCGCGGCATCTGCTGCGGGTTGGAGATCATCTCGTTGTAGTGGCTGCATTCCTGGAAGAGCAGCTCCGGATGGGTCTCCTGGAAGTAGCCGAGCCCGATCTCACCGGACGGGATGTGCGAGGCGAGGGCGAGCACGGGAGCCATGGAGCGGTGGGCGTCGTAGAGACCGTTGATGAGGTGCAGATTGCCGGGGCCGCACGATCCGGCGCAGGCCGCCAGCGAGCCCGTGATCTGGGCCTCCGCACCGGCGGCGAAAGCGGCGGTCTCCTCGTGCCGGACCTGGATCCAGTCGATGGCCCGATGGCGGCGGATGGCGTCGACGACCGGGTTGAGACTGTCGCCGACGACGCCGTACATACGCTTGACGCCCGCCCGGACGAGGATGTCGACGAACTGCTCCGACACGTTCTGCTTGGCCATGGGGTGCGTACCCTTTCCGCGCTTCGGCTTCCGGACTCCGCATCCATCAACCCATGGCACGCGCGGTTACGCCTCCCAGACGCCCACGCCCGTACGGTCGTCGGAGTACCCCTTCACCCGGAGCTGGGTGTCCGCGAGGAAGGCCACGAGCCCGGGTGCCGTGTCGGAGGCCCAGCGTCCGGCGAGCTCCCGGGCCAGGGCGGGCTCGCCGCGCAACGGCTCGGCCAGTCCGGGGCTGCACAGCAGCAGGGTGTCCCCCGGCCGGGCCACCGAGCCCCGGAAGCGGAACGGTTCTGCGGGCGGGCCGGGAGGGCCGGGCGGGGCCTCGGCGCAGGGGGACGGGGACGTGGCGACGGCCGGATCGGTGGTGCGGCGGTCACCGTCGGGACCGCTCTCGGACGACCCGGACCCGTCACCCGCACCCGCACCCGCGCCCGCACCCGCACCGACCCTGAGGTCCGCACCGAGGCCACCGGCTGCCGGGATCTCCGGTTCGAGGTCCTGCCAGACGCCTTCGCGCAGCCGGAACAATCCGCCGGCGCCGACGCCGAAGAAGATCCTCGTACGGCAGTCGGGGTCGGCCGGTAACAGGAGGCAGCGCAGGCCGGCCGTGTACTGCTGCGGTTCCGTCCCCAGCTCGGCGGCACGGGCGCGAAGCTTGCCATATGTCCGGTCGGTGAGGCGGTGCAGGCCGGATTTGAGCTCTCCGCGACGCCCCGCCCTTATGTCCTCGGAGAGCCGGGCGTGGCTGCGTCCGACCGCTGCGCCGATCCAGCGGCAGGCATCGGCCGCCGCCAGGTGTGCCGCTTCGGTGGCGCGGCCCCCGGTGGCGACGGCGACCAGGACCAGTGCGCGCTCGTCGGTGCCGAAGCGGGCAGTGAGCAGCGCGTCGCGGCGGAGCTCGCCGCGGAACCGTGCGGAGTCCCCGCGCACCGAAGCGGCTCGCAGGGTGTACGTGCCGTAGCGGGCGCCGTCGAGCGCGGTGTCGGCGACGAGTCCGTCCAGTTCCTGCGGGACGGTGGCGGGCAGTGCGGTGGGTTCGGCGTCATAGGTGGGTGGCCGGTCACCCACATGGCGGATGACGGGACGGGGAGCGGGCTCGGTTTCGTGCCCATCCTCCGTTAGGGGTGTGGCAACCGTGGTCCCCGTCTCGCCGTCGGACCCCCCACGCCCGCCGGAACCCACCGCGCCCGACACCGAGTCGAAGCGGTCGTCAGGACTGTCGGCCGCGTTGCCCGTCCCGGTGTCCCAGGCGTTCTCGTCGTACAGCCTGCGCCACCAGTCGTCCTCGTGGGCGGCGGGCCTCTCCCCCTGCTGACTCATGCCCATATTTTCGACCGCGGGGGCCGTACGAAAACGGGTCAACCGGAAACAGTGGCCACGAAAAAGGTCCGCCGGGCGGCCCCACCCCCCACGGGAAGGACGCCCGGCGGACCAGTCAGGGCGTGATCAACGCACGGCGTACGCGTCGGTCACGGTCTGGATGACGGAGTTGCCGTTGGCGTCCGTCAGTTCGGTCTTCAGGGTGACCGGCTTGCCGGCCGCGCCCGCGTGGTTCACGGTCGCGGTCCAGTGACCGTCCTCCTGTGCGGTGGTGGCCCGGGTCCAGGTCTCGCCGCTGTCGTACGAGTAGGAGACCTTGGCATCGACCAGCTTGCCGGGCGTGTAGCCCGCGTGGCCGGTGACGCTCAGGCCGATCGTCTGACCGTCCTTCGCCGCAAGGGTCTTGAACCCGTCGGCGTCCAGGTCGTAGCCCGGGAAGAGCAGCGGAATCCCCTGCGAGTACACGTTCTCGTCCCGCTCGGAGCGGAACTTCCAGGTGGTCACGATGGTGGTGGACCGCTTCCACACTGCGGCGGGCTTGCCCCACTTGGCAGTTTCCATGGTGAGTTCGTACGCGGTGTCCTCGGCCGGGACTTTGAACACCCCGGACGGGTAGATGGACTGGCCCAGCACCTTGCCGCCGCTGGTCAGCTTCATCTTGCCGATGTCACCGAAGGAACCCTGGATACCGGCGTGCTCGGTGTCGCTCCAGAAGCCCGGGGCGACACCGATCAGGTTGTCCTGCCGCTCGGCGGCGAGCTGAACCTTGCCCGCGGCGTCACGCGGGGCGGTCGGGACCGGGATGCCCCGGTACCAGTTCTCCGTGCGCTCGGCGCCGGCCGTGTACGTACGGGTCTGGTCGGTCATGAACTCGCCGTAGGGGGCGCTGGAGGAGAGGAACCGCGTCCAGACGGTGTCGCCCGCCGAGTAGTACTCGGTGCGCTTGCTGGGCGTGGCGACCGTGTCGAAGGCGGCGGAGTAGCGCGCGCCGTACGGCCGCTCGCTGGTCAGCAGGTCGGGGTAGTCGGCTGCGACGCCCATCGCCTCGTACGTGGCGGTGGACTTGGCGAGCTTGCTGTCCCTGACCTTGTAGGTCCGGTCCGAGGTGACGGGGCCGGTCTCGGGGAAGGCGAGGTTGTAGACGAACGGGCTGACGGCGGTGGCCTTCCAGCTCAGCTTGACCGGGCCGGTGGCCAGGGCGGCCTTGAGTGCGTCGGCCTCGCTCGCCTCGACGCCGAGTACGGGCAGAGGCGCCGTCGTACCGAATTTGGCGGAAGGCTGCCAGAGGCCGGCGGACGGCCGGTATGCGATGACCGCCTTTGCGCCCGCGGCCTTGGCGTTCGCCGCATGGGTGCCGATGCGGCCGTCGTCGCCGACCTTGACCAGGGCGATCTTGCCCGAGACACCGGCGGACGCCAGCTCGTCGGGGGTGCCGGTGCCCGCGTCGACGAGTGCGGCTTCGCCCGTTCCGTCGAGGTTCGCGGAGCCGCCGCCGGACACCACCGGGTGCAGTTCGGCGCCGCCGACGACCGACAGCTTCTCGATCTGGGGGGCGTACGCGCGCCAGAAGCTGGCGAACTCGAAGTCGCCGTCACTGGCCTTGCCCTGCACATCGGCGAAGTAGTTCTTGACGATGGCGCCGCCGGTGACGGAGCCGGAGTGCAGCCAGACATCGTCCCAGCTGCGGCCGAAGGAGAGCGTCGTGGAGCGGTTCTCGGAGGCGCGGTCCTCCGTCTTCACCTGGATCCGGTGGGCCTTGCGGGCGTCCAGGACCAGGGTGGTGTCCTCGGTGACGTTCACCTGCGGCCGTGCGAGGTAGCCGACGGACTCGGGCAACTGCCCCGTGGCGTCCTTCGGGTCCATCGTCGTGATGAAACTGGAGACGAAGTACGCGCCGGGACGCACCTGGTAGACCTGGTCGGCGGCACCGTTGTTGAAGCGGCGATCACCGCTGTCGGTGTCGGTGCCGATGACGTCCACCGAGGAGCCGCCCTCGGCAGGCTTGCCCGAACGGTCGATCAGCTTGACCCGCAGGGTGACCGTCTCGGCGCCGACGTACAGCGAGAACGGGGTGGAGACCTTGACGCCGTCGGGCCCGGTGGCCAGGACACGCCCGGTGACATCACCGTACTGGGCGGCCTTCAGCTTCGCGGTCGGATCGATCTGCAGCGGGACCTTGACGGTCGCGCCCGCCGGGACGGTGACGGTGCTCGCGTCGAGCTTGGCGACGGAGGAGCGGACCGCCGAACCGTCGTTGCCGGTGACGCCCTGGACCTTCAGCGACAGCTTCACCGGCTTGGTGCCGGAGTTGGTGTACGGAACGTCGACCGTCGTGCGGTCGGACTTGTCCTGCGGCCAGTTGAACGCACCGCCCTGGACGGCGGGGGCGCCGACGACGGTGGTGTCGATGGCGGCCTTCACATCGAGGCGGCCACCGCCGGTTTCGCGCACGTCGCCGGGGATGTCGCTCTTCGCGGAGGACACGAGAGCCGCCTTGATCTGCTGGGCGGTCCAGTCCGGGTGACGCTGCTTCACGATGGCTGCGGCGCCCGCGACATGCGGGGTGGCCATCGACGTGCCGGACATCGTCCGGTAGGCGTACACCCCGCGGCCACCGGCCGCCGCGGCCGAGATGTCGACGCCGGGGGCGGTGATCTCGGGCTTGAGGATGTGCGAGCCGGTCACGGGTCCGCGGCTGGAGAACTGGGCCGTGGCGTCCTCGCGGTCGACGGCGCCGACGGTGAGCGCGCTCGGAGCGCAGCCCGGCGAGGAGACGGTGTTCGATGACGGGCCCAAGTTGCCGGCCGCGATGACGAACAAGGTGTCCTTGCTCTGCGCGAGTTCCTCGGCGGCGACGCTCATCGGGTCGCTGCAGTCGCCCGGCGTCGCGCCGCCGAGGCTCATGGAGACGACATCGGCCTTCTGGTCGACGGCCCACTGCATACCGGCGATGACCCAGGACTCGGCGCCGGAGCCCTTGTCGTTGAGGACCTTGCCGGCGAGCAGGTCCGCGCCGGGGGCGACGCCCTTCTTCTTGCCGTCGCTGGCCGCGCCGGAGCCGCCCACGGTGGAGATGGTGTGGGTGCCGTGGCCCTGCCGGTCGTCGGTGGTGTCGGAGTCGGTGAAGTTCTTCGAGGCGGCGACCCGGCCCTTGAGGTCGGGGTGTTCGGCGTCGACACCGGTGTCGAGCACGGCGACCTTGGTGCCCTTGCCGTCGTATCCGGCGGCCCAGGCGAGGTCGGCACCGACCTGCTTGGTCGACTGGTCGAGAGTGCCCTGAACCTTACGGTCGAGCCAGAGCTTCTTGAGGCCGGAGGCCGCGCGGGAGCGGGTGTTGGTGACGTCCGCCCAGAAGTCGGCGGCCTTCGCCTTGTCGGCCTTGAGCGCGACACCGTCGATGGCGTCGAGCGCGAGGCCGCGCTCGGCGCCACGCGGGGTGACGGACGCGGAGCGGGCCACGTCCTGGCCGTAAACGGCAATCAGCGGCAGCGACTTGCTGCTCGCGTCGTCGTAACCCTGGCGAATGAGCCCGGTGACGTTGAAGAGTTCCTCGTCGACCGTGCCCGCGGCCAGGGCGTCGGTGGCGTTCTCGGGGTAGACGTAGAGGTCCTTGCCGGACTGCCGGGTCTGCAGGAGCGGAACGATGCCGTCCTCGCGCGGCAGCGCGGTGGCCGACGCGGCCCCCGAACTGTCCGTACTCACCAGGACCTTGTCGCCGGTGACCAGGGTGACGGTCACCGGCTTGCCCGCCTTGGCCTCGGCAGCCGCACTGCCGGTCAGCGGTCTCTTCGCAATTGTGTCGTCCTGCGGCGCTGCCGTGGACGGTGCGATAGCGGTAACGGCCAGGACGGCTGCGGTGGCCGCCCCCAGTGCCGTACGCGATATCGGACGCATCGGTCTCCCCAAATAAAACCGGAATAGCTATTAACAAACCGCTGCATTCCGGATGCTGTTGGTACTGCGGTGGCGCCACATTGGCAGAGCGACGGACGTTCGAGGGATGATGTACATGGCGGGTTTACGCCGTGGCCGCTTTCCGCCACGACCGGGCGCCCGAAGACTGCGACATTGTGCGGAATCAATGCGTCCGGGAGGGGACGGGGATGCTGGGAGCCATAGGTCTCAACGACATACAGGAGTCGGCGTACCGCGCGCTCGTGGCGGTGGGAGCTGCGGAGGTCTCCGACCTCGCGCACCGGCTGGCACTTCCCGAGTCGGACACCGAACGGGCGTTGCGCAGGCTGGAGCAACAGGGCCTCGCCGCACAGTCGTCCGCCCGCACCGGGCGGTGGGTGGCGGCGCCGCCGGGGGTCGCCCTGGGCGCGCTGCTGACCCAGCAGCGCCACGAACTGGAGCAGGCGGAGCTGACGGCGGCGCTGCTCGCCGAGGAGTACCGCGCGGATGCGGCCGAGCCCGCCGTGCACGATCTGGTCGAGGTGGTCACGGGTTCGCGCGCGGTGGCACACCGCTTCCACCAGTTGCAGCTGGGCGCGACGAGCGAGGTGTGTGTCCTGGTCACCGGGAAGCCGGTCGCCGTCAGCGGCTTGGAGAACAAGGCCGAGGAGCAGGTGGTGACCCGTGGGGTTTCCTACCGGGTGGTGCTCGAGCGGGAGGTGCTCGCCCAGCCGTCCGGAATCCTGGAGCTGTCGGCGGCCCTGAGCCGTGACGAGCAGTGCCGGGTCGTCGACCGGGTGCCCACCAAACTGATCATCGCCGACGCGGCCCTTGCGATGGTCCCGCTGACCGGACGGGACGCCGAGCCCGCGGCGCTCGTGGTTCATGCCTCCGGGCTGCTGGAGTCGCTGATGGGACTCTTCGAGGCGGTGTGGCGCGACGCCATGCCGCTCAGGCTCGGCGAGAGCGGCCGGCCGGAGAAGGAGACCACCGGGCCGGATCCGACGGACCTGGAGATCCTTTCGCTGCTGCTGGCCGGGCTGACGGACGCGAGCGTGGCGAAACAGCTGGAGCTGGGGCTGCGGACCGTCCAGCGACGGGTGAAGGGCCTGATGGAGATGACGGGCGTCTCCACCCGGCTGCAGCTGGGCTGGCACGCGTACGAACGGGGCTGGGTGTCCCGCACACCGCGGACCTGAGCGGGCCCCGTCGGCGCTGACGGGCGGGACCGGCCGGACTCCGGCAGGCTGGTCAGATGGGTGTGTGGCAACTCGTCGCCGTCGGCCTCGTCATGCTCCTCGGCCTGTTGGGCGTGCTGGTGCCGGGAGCGCCGGGGCCGGCGATCGTCTGGGCCGCCGTGCTGTGGTGGGCGCTGACCGACCTGACACCGCTCGCCTGGGGCGTACTCATGGGCGCGACAGCGCTGCTGCTGCTGAACCAGGCGCTGAAGCGGCTGCTGCCGCCGCGCCGTCCGCGCGAGACGGGAGCGCCGCGCAAGACGCTGATGCTCGGCGGGATCGGCGCGATCGTGGGCTTCTTCGTGGTGCCGGTGGTCGGCGGAGCGGTGGGGTACGTGGGCGCCGTGTACGGGGCGGAGCGGCTGCGGCTCGGCAGCCGGGGGGCGGGCTGGGCCTCGGTGCGCTCGGTGATGCGGGCGACCGGCTATTCGGTGCTCGTCGAGCTCTATGCGTGCCTCCTGGTGGCGGGGGCCTGGCTGTGCGCGGTGATCTGGGGCTGACCGTCGTATATTCCGTCGGACTCCGTCCAGATATTTCGGAAACACCCTGCTGACCAGCGAGGCCGGTGCCCCCTGCGCCGCACGCCACGGCATCGACGGGCCGATGGAGATCCGGGACCGGCACGGACGGCCGCTGGACCACGAGGAGCCGGCCGACAGCCCGCTACGCATCCGCCTCGGCAAGGGCGAATCGGCGCTGATCACAGCGAGGGGCGACCGCCCGGACCCGACCGTCCGCCCGATGACGGCGAACGCACCCGCGCCGCACTCGGGCCGGCCGGCGTGAGCCCGCTCACAACAGCGCCAGGTGGCGCGTCCCGTACGAACGCCAGGGCCGCCACCGGCCCGCCTCGAGCCGCCCGTCCGGATCCACGTCCGGGTCACCGAGCGCACGCATCCTGATGAGCGCCGCGGCTGCCGGGCCGATCCCCGGCAGCCGCAGCAGCTCCTGCTCGGCCTCGTCGCGGTCGGCCCCGGCATCGAGCCGTACGTCCCCGTCGGCGAGCGCGCCCGCCAGCGCCCGCAGCTCCGGCCCGTCCGCCGCACCGGCCAGCACGCCCGGCTCGGGGAACACATGCGTCAGCCCGCCGCAGGGCACATCCAGCGCCTTCCCGTACGCCTCCACCAGCCGCTCCGCCACGTCCCGGCCCACCAGCGTCCGTACGGCGAACTCCTCCGGGTCCGCGGCCCCCGGCGACCGCAGCCCGGGGCGGGCGGCGACGCCCGGCGCGAGGAGCGGGTCGGCGCCGAGCCGCTCGTCGACGGCGTACGGATCGGCGTCCAGGTCGAAGAGCCGCCGCAGCCGCTGGACGGCCGTCGTCAGGTCCCGCAGATCGGTGAGGTGGATCCGGGCGTCCAGCCAGGACCCGGCGGACCGCTCGTCGACGGCCACGATGCCCGTGCCGTACGGAAGGCGCAGGGTGCGCCGGTAGGTACGGTCCCCGGCCGCACCGCCGACCTCCTCGATCCGGGCGACCGCCTCGGTGGCCAGGAGATCGAAGACCTCACGGGCGGCGTACGGCCCCCGGTGGGCGAGCCGCAGCGGGATCCCGGTGGTCCGTGCCTCCCGGACCGCCGCTCCCAGCCCCGTTCCGGCCTCGGCCCGCAGTGCGCTCGGCGTACGCGCGTAGATCTGCCGGATCGTGTCGTTGAACTGGCGCACGCTGGCGAAGCCCGACGCGAAGGCGATCTCCGTCACGGGCAGCCCGGTCGTCTGGAGCAGCACGCGTGCGGTGTGGGCCCGCTGGGCGCGAGCCAGCGCGACCGGGCCCGCACCCAGCTCGGCGTTGAGCTGCCGCTGCACCTGACGTGAGCTGTAGCCGAGCCGGTGGGCGAGACCGGGCACACCCTCCCGGTCGACCACACCGTCGCCGATCATCCGCATGGCGCGGCCCACGACATCGGCCCGGACGTTCCAGTCGACCGAGCCGGGCACGGCGTCGGGGCGGCAGCGGCGGCAGGCCCGGAAGCCGTTGCCCTGCGCGGCGGCCGCGGTCGGGTAGAAGCGCACGTTCTGCCGCTTGGGCGTGACGGCGGGGCAGCTCGGCCGGCAGTAGATGCCGGTCGTTTCGACGGCGAAGAAGAAGACCCCGTCGAAACGCGCGTCGCGGCTGCTCACCGCCTCGTACCTGGTCCGTTCGTCCATCACACCGTCCAGTGTGCGGCACCCGCCGGCACCGAACTGGCGGTTTTCGGACGTGGACCGGCAGCCCGCGGCCGTGGCGGCCGCGGGCCGGGGAACCACCGTCTACCGGTACCGGCCGCGCTTGGCGTCCATGGCCGCCCGGCCCTCGGCGCCCTTGCGCTTCCAGTCGCGCAGCAGCTCCGAGCGCACCCGGGCATCGGTCTTGGCGGCGATCCGCTGGTTCTCGCGGAGCAGCTTGCGGAAGCTGTCGAGGCGCCGTTCATGCAGCGAACCGTCCTCGATCGCAGCGAGCACCGCACAGCCGGGCTCCGTCTCGTGGGCGCAGTCGTGGAACCGGCACTGTCCGGCCAGTTCCTCGATCTCGGAGAAGACCTGACCGACACCGGTCTCCGCGTCCCAGAGCCCGACCCCGCGCAGTCCGGGGGTGTCGATCAGCACGCCCCCGGAGGGCAGGACCAGCAGATTGCGGGTGGTGGTGGTGTGCCGGCCCTTGCCGTCGACATCGCGCGCGGCCTGCACCTCCATCACGTCACGGCCGAGCAGGGTGTTGGCAAGGGTCGACTTGCCCGCGCCGGACGCCCCGAGCAGCACGCTCGTACCTCCCGAGACGACGGCGGAGAAGACATCGATCCCCTCCCCCGTGGCGGAGCTGACGGTCAGCACCTGCACACCGGGCGCGATGCCCTCGATGTCCTGGACGAGGTACGACAGTGTGGCCGCGTCCGGCACGAGGTCGGCCTTGGTCAGCACCACGATCGGCTCGGCCACGCCGTCGACCGCCGTCCCGCCGTCCCGCAGCAGCGCGGCGCCGCTGGAGCTGGACATGGCGAGCGCGAGAAAGCGCTCCACCCGCCCCAGGTCGAACTCGACCGCGAGCGAGAGACAGATGACGATGTGATCCACGTTGGTGGCGAGCACCTGGCCTTCGGAACGCTGCGAGGACGTCGAGCGGACGAAGGCGGTACGCCGCGGCAGCAGCGTCCGTACGAACTGCGGATCACCGTCGGGGTCGACGGCGACCCAGTCGCCCGTGCAGACGATCCGCATCGGATCGCGCGGGACGACGAAGGCGGTGTCGGCGCGGAGCGTGCCGTTCGGGGTGACGACGTCGCACTGACCGCGGTCCACCCGCACCACGCGCCCGGGCAGGAGGCCCTGCTCGGCGTACGGTGCGAATGCGGCCGACCAGGCGTCGTCCCAGCCGTACGGGGACAGCGGGTGCGACGCGGAGGGGCCCTGAAGAGAAGAGACGGACGGAAAGGACGGGAAAGACAAGGGGAACCCTTCAAAGGGGTGGCCCCGGCAACGCGCGCACGGGCGCGGAAAGTTACGGAGTAGGTCAGCCGGCGACCACGGGGGTGGGAACGATGCTCTTCGAGTCGTGGGCAGCGCCCATCGCAGCGACAGTCATCACGATCCTCACCTCCTGGTTCAAGCACGGGACCGACAGCGGTGGTTGATCTCCGCCGTCCAAAGCAGTGCACACCCTAGTCGGTCCGTGTCGGGAGGCTCAACACATTTGATCGAAGTCGTGAGCAGACGTCGGACGGAGACGATTCGGGCCATGTTCACCGGAGATATCCGACTATCTCCCTCGATCAGGTGATACGCATGCACAACGACCGGTCCGGGGCCGTTATGGTGCCGAACATGACCTCACCCCAGACCTCCACCGGCACGTTCACACAAGCCCAGTTGGGCACGATCACACTGATCGGATGGAGCGGCGAACACCCGGCCGACGGCCACGACGTCGCCTTCCTTCTTGTCTACTCGCTGGGCGACGGTACGGACGGCCCCGAGGCCGGCGAGGCCGCCATGCGCGTGGCTCTGGAACGCAGCGCACTGACCGTCGGCAGCGGTCCGGTGTACGCCGCCGAGAACCCGGGTCTCCCCGTGAAGCTGCTCGTTCAGGCCGGCCAGGCAGTCCTGACGACGCCGCACTTCACGGCGCAGTACCCCGCACCGCCCGAGTGGCTGGCGGCGGCCGGTCAGCGGGGCGAGGTGCACGCGATGTTCGCCACCCGTCCGTGGCCCCAGGGCGCACCCGGCCGACCGGTGAGCGAGGAGTTGCTGCGGTCCTTCGCGGCCGACCCCGTGGTCATCACGACCGCCGCCCACTGCGTCCTTCCGGTACGCAGCCTGGGCTGACCCGCCCCGGCACACCGAATGCCCACCGCCCCCGTGGTGCGGTGGGCATCCTCATGCGTGGAGCCCTGGGGCGTTGCCCCGGATCCTGCTGTACGGCGCCGTGCACCGCGGCGCGGGCGGCCTCGGAGCGGTTCCCCGGGCAGCCCGCACTTCAGGCACGTCAGTTGTTACCGATACCGTTGCCCGAGAGCACCGGGATGTCGTCGACGAGGTGCGACAGCGGCTCGTCACCCTTGGCCTGAGTGGAGTTCTCGGCGCACTGCTGGTTCTGCGGTGAGGACAGCGCGTTGACGTCCTGGACCGCGACCGGCACCAGCAGACCGCCGAGCGAACCGGCGTTGGCCTTGAGCGGCAGACCGACGCAGGCCTTGTTCAGCGTGCCCTGGACGAGCTGGACCTGCGGGCTGCCGTCGCCCCGGGTCATGCTGTTGCCGAACTCGTCCATGGCGCCGTTGCCGTTGACCGACGTGGTGCCCCCGTCATTGCCGATCGCCATGGCCGCGGGGGCCGCCGCGACGGAGAGACCGACCAGGGACACGGCCACTGCTGCGCCGGCCATCATCTTCTTCATCTCGCTTCACCTTTCGGAGCGTCCCGTTGCGGAACGCACTGATCAACCCGCAACGGAAGCTCCGGTTCCGCAATACCACTCAAACGGGTTCGATCCGGCATGAGTTCGACCATCTTCGGTCACCCGTCCACAGCCTCGCCGGAGGTGCGGGCCGCTGGGACCCGGCTTCCCGTGCGTGGCCGCTCGCGCCCTGCGGGTGGGTCCGTCTCCGGGCCGCCGCGGGCCGCCCGCCACTCGGCGAGCAGCCGGTCGTAGATGGGTGTGCCGTCCTGTGCGTGCCGATGCCGGTCGCGGGGGCGTTGACTGTCGTACTGGTCCATGAGTGGCCCCTACCCGGTGCGACGGGTGGCGTCTGCCGGTACTACGGCAACCGGCCCAGTCCACCCGCCCCTTCGAGGGGCCGTGGCAGGCCGGACACACCGGTGGGGCCGGCGCATCCGGGCGGCCGGGAACCGGCTGCCGTGTGGATGTGCCGACCCCACGGGTGTTTCGGGTACTGCGTACAGACAGGCGCGAAGCTGCCCGCGGCGCGCTCCCCGCCGGTTCGGACAACCGGCGAGGAGCGCCCGGAGCGGTACTGTCTTAGTTGTTGCCGGCGCCGTTGCCGGACAGGATCGGGACGTCGTCCAGGATGTGCGAGAGGGCCTCGTCACCCTTGGCCTGGGTGGAGTTCTCGGTGCACTGCTGGTTCTGCGGCGAGGACAGGACGTTGATGTCCTGGACCGAGACCGGGACGGCCCCGAGGACCGAACCGGCGTTGGCCTTGGCCGGCAGCGCGATGCAGGGCTTGTTGAGCGAGCCCTGAATGAGCGCGAACTGCGGGCTCCAGTCGCCGTGGGTGGCGGAGTTGCCGTACGACTGGACGGCACCATTGCCGTTGACCGACGTCGTGCCGCCGTCGTTGCCGATGGCCATGGCCTGCGGGGCGATCGCGGCGGAGACACCGACGATCGAAGCAGCAACGGCTGCCGAGGCCATAATCTTCTTGATCATGAAATAGCCCTTCTGGGGTTCATCTGTTGCCCGCCTGTCCGGAGCATCCTGATCAACTCACGACAACGGGGATGGTTGTGCCCATTCACTCGAACGGTTTTCTTACGTTCGGTTGTTCGCCGAATTCGCGGCACCGGAGGAATGGGAGAGGCCGCGGACCGACGGGAAACTTCCGCAGTGCGACGGATCAGCCGCCGATCGGCAGGCCGCCCATGAGAGGGGCCGCGCCCTTGGCGGCGCCGGTGGCCTGGTCGGCCAGCTTGGTGACGGTGCCGTTCTGCTGCATCGATTCCGCAGCGCCGCCGACTGTGTCGACGATCGGGTCGACGGCCTGCGGGGAGCTCTCCACCACCTGGTTGACGCCTCCGTCGAGGCTGAAGCCGGGGGCCGTGGCGTTGGTGACGGCGAAGGCGGGGGCAGCCGTTCCCAGAGCAACCACGGAACCGGCAACGAACGCAGCAGTCTTCGCGTACTTCACTTTCGGGTTCCCTTCTGCAGCGGCATCTGTTTCGGTCGCGTACCCGCGCCGCACGAGCCTTCTTTAGCCGTGCCTTCTGCCGCTTTCACCCTGGGTAACGATGCGGTCGCGACACGGCAACTGGACAGAGTCGCTTTTCCTGCGGGGCCACCCGATCGAATTCCGGAGGAGAAAAGGGGAAGGCCCCAGGCCGCATCGAATGCGGTCCGGGGCCTTCCGGTCATGCGCGTTCGGCTCGTCCGACCGGAGGTCAGTAGTTGGCGCAGAAGTTGCCGACAGCAGGGTTGAGCACACCGATCACGCTGACGGTGTTGCCACACGCGTTGATCGGAGCGTGGATCGGGACCTGGACGTTGTTGCCGGACACCACACCCGGGGAGAGAGCAGCGCCGCCCTCGACACCGGAGTCGGCGAAGGCAGGCGCGGCGGCACCCATCGCCATCAGGGTTCCGGCGGCGATGGCGGCAACCTTGGTGTACTTCACTTTGATCCCTTTCTTTGACGGGGTCCGAAGCGGCAACGTCTTTCGTGCCGCACGAGTGCGGTCCTGATCACTCGTAACTCCGTCGATGTAATTCGTAACGATTTCAGACGGTATTCGAAACGCTTCCGGTAAAAGATTCTTTGAAGATCACCCGAACGGTGCAGCATCGATCACCGATGACGCCGGCAAGGTCTACCGACAGTCCGATGCGCCAGCACCAGGGAGCGGCAGCAACAGGCCCGGGTCGCGCGGAGGAGGAACGCCTGCGGCCCGGGCCTGCCGTCTGCGGCTGGATCAGCTCCGGATCAGCCGTTGCCGACACCGTTGCCGGAGAGCACCGGGATGCCGTCCAGGATGTGCGACAGCGGCTCGTCGCCCTTGGCCTGGGTGGACTTCTCGGTGCACTGCTGGTTCTGCGGCGAGGACAGGACGTTGGCGTCCTGGACCGCGACCGGGACGCCCCCGAGGACCGAACCTACGTTGGCCTTGGCCGGAAGGCCGATGCACGGCTTGTTCAGGCTGCCCTGGACCAGACCGAACTGCGGGCTTCCGTCACCGTGGGTCTTGGCGTTGCCGAACGACTGCGAGGCTCCGTTGCCATTGACCGAGGTCGTACCACCGTCGTCGCCGATGGCCATGGCCTGCGTCGCCCCCAGACCGAGGACGGCGGCGGCAACGGCCCCCGTAGCCAGAACCTTCTTGATCACGATTAACCCTTCTCGTACCGGATGCCCCGAACCGGAGCTCCCTGCCCAACTCATGACCGGGCGTTTGGTTCTCCCCATTCACCCGAATGCCGGGATTGCACGTACAGCAGTGCGAAACGGCATTTCAGGGGCGCCCGGCCGGGGGGCGGTCGGACCGACCGCCCCCCGGCCCTCAGCAGCCTTTTTCCACTTAAGGAGTCGAGCACCCGCTGCACGCCGACGGGCCTCGAACCGGCGTGCATGTGTACCCCATTCGTGTGATCACAAAATTTCCACGCCCTGTCGAGTTTCCTCAGCAATTTCTACTCGTTATGTGTGACACAAGCGTGCAGGTTCGGGCGCTTGACCGGCAGAAGCACGGACTCTTCGCATGAAGCACATGTCTTCGTGGTCTCTGCGCTTTCCGTAACCGCCGCTTGCCGAGTCACGCACGGGCACCGCCGGAGCGGTCTCCTCCGGCGGCCTCCGCACCGGCCTGATGAATGAACTGCGAGCGTTCTGCTCGCACGGAATGTCCTAAGAAGGGGCAATCAATGCGAAAAGCCTTGAGTAAGAGCGTGCTGGTGATGGCCGCGGCGTCAGGGATCCTGACCGCAGCCGGTGGATACGCGTTCGCGGATGCCTCCGCCGACAGCACGGCCGCCGGTTCGCCCGGCGTCGGCTCGGGCAACAACGTGCAGGTCCCAGTGCACGTGCCGGTCAATGTGTGCGGCAACACGGTGAATGTGATCGGTCTGCTGAACCCCGCGTTCGGCAACAAGTGCGCGAACAAGGACGGCCAGGGCAGCGGGAGCCAGGGTGCGAGCGCCGAGGGCGGCGCGGTCGGCTCCCCCGGGGTGCTGTCCGGCAACAACATCCAGGCTCCGGTGGACGTGCCGGTCAATGTGTGCGGCAACACCGTCGACGTCGTCGGTGCGCTGAACCCGGCGTTCGGGAACAAGTGCGGCAACGAGTCCGGCGGAAACGAGACCCCGCCGCCGGTGCACCCGCCGCAGAAGCCCCCGGTGCACCCCCCGCACAAGCCGCCGGTCCACCCGCCGCACAAGCCGCCGACCACGCACAAGCCTCCGACGCCCCACAAGCCGGACTGCCCGCCCACGCATCACAAGCCCCCGACGCACAACCAGCCGCCTACCCACCAGCCGCCGACGCATCAGCCGCCGAACCACCACACTCCGGCGCACCACGAGCCGCCGCAGCTGGCGCACACCGGTGCCGACGCCGACCTGGGGATGGCCGGCGGAGCCGCCGCTGCCATGGTGCTCGGTGGAACCCTGCTGGTCCGCCGCACCCGCGCCGCGAAGAACTGACCGGCGCGGTCGACAAGTAGCGGACCTGAATAAGCGGTCCGTCGTCACAGCCGGGGCTGTGACGGCGGTGCGCGGGGTTGTGTTGGGTGCGGGGGAGATAACGGCGAGCCCCCCACGGGCCCAGCAC